>WOZB01000042.1:1931-3738 GCA_011620445.1 Anaerolineaceae bacterium
CTTGAACGCTCCTCCTTGCCTGTGCAGACGAAAGACGGCCACGCGGTTCAAATAGCCGCCAACCTCGGGAATGCCACCGACGCGCATAAGGCTGTGGCCATGCACGCCCAGGGCGTGGGGCTTATGCGTACGGAGTTCTTATTCCTGGATAAGCCGGACTTGCCTGATGAAACCCAGCAGTCGGCTACTTACTCGGAAATCATGGATATCATGGGCCAGGAATATCCTCTTGTCTTCCGCACGCTGGATGTGGGGGGTGACAAGCCCCTGCAGGCAGTCCCACAAGCTGCTGAGATGAACCCCTTCCTGGGTGTTCGTGGTTTGCGTCTCTGCCTTCTGCACGATGAGGTTCTCTTCCAACCGCAAATCAAAGCCTTGCTCAAAGCCGGTAGTGGCCGCAATCTCTTCGTCATGTTCCCGATGGTTACCAGCATTATAGAAGTGAGGGCAGCAAGGAAACTTTTCCGGCAATACATGGACGAACTCGCTCTTGAGGGCGTGGCGCCCCCTTCGCACCTGGAAATCGGCATTATGATCGAAGTGCCAGGCGCTGCGGTAATGGCGGATAAGCTGGCACCAGAAGTGGATTTCTTCTCGATTGGTACAAACGACCTTACCCAATATACCCAGGCTGCTGACCGCAATCAGACAACCCTCAGCTATATCAGCGATGGCTTGGAGCCGGCGGTTCTGAGGTTGATTGCCAATGTTGTTGAAACAGCTAATGCCAATGGAAAATGGGCGGGTATTTGCGGCGAGCTTGGCGGTGACCCGATGGCAATCCCCATCCTGATCGGTTTGGGTTTGCACGAGCTTTCCATGAACCCGAATGCCATCCCGAATGCCAAAGAAATCGTGCGCCACTGGACAATGAAAAAAGCACGCGAAGTCGCTCTGAAAGCTCTGGACATGGAGAGTGCCGAGCAAGTACGCGACATGATGAAAACTTACGTCGATTAATTTCTGAATCTCAACAGCGGCTGCCTTTTGACAGCCGCTGAATTTAAACGGTCAGACATGAGTTTGAGTGAAAGCTTTCTAAGGATCTTGATTCAAAATTGCCTGGCACGAATCCAGCCATTCCGCGACATTGTTCAGCCAATGAGTTCGAAAATTCAGAACCATACTAACTTCGGGCGCTAAATCTGCGTCTGCCATTTCTCGAGTGTTTTCTGAGTCAATCCATTCCTGAGCTTTCGACCTTTGTAAGTGCAGCAGGTTTTGCGTACACTCCCGCCCAAATCTGGCTGCCACCAAAAGTTTTGTCAGGAACTCCGGACGAATTTCACGCGGCCTTAGGACTGGGGAGGAGACCCAGGATTCAAGTGCTGCCTTGCCTTTTTGGGTAATTTCAAAATTGACCCTGGGTGGAGAAAACTGCAAATCGGGGGGCATGGAATTAAGGTAACCCAGTTTTTCCAGCTTGATCAGGTCCGCGTAGAGCATGCTTTGCTTAATCTTCCAGACTTCCCCCAGCCCTGACCAGGCTTCCATTTCCTTAAAAAGCTCATAACCATGTTTTGGTCCGGGTAAGAGCAAAGTCAGGATCACGTATTCAATACTTAGTGAAGGAATTCTTCCACTTGGCATGATTAAACCTGAGAAAATTATACCGGAGGTGGTAAAATCTGGCTATTCAATTATTGAATATAGGAGTAGATCGTGAAAAAGCTAATCACAAGCCTCATTTTGCTTACTTTCCTGCTTTCTGCCTGTGTGAATTTACCTTCACAAACCTCAGCCACAGAAGAAGCGACAATTGCTGCCAATCCCTCAAAAGTGGCCGAACCGTCCATGGAAGCCCCCG
>WOZB01000042.1:3838-6076 GCA_011620445.1 Anaerolineaceae bacterium
GATGCTGTATATATGTTCCCCACTGTGCGAGATCGCGTGATTGGTATTGCCGCCATGCAACAAAAAAGTGCGGATTTCCTGAGTATCCTCGATCCTAATCTGGACCAGAAACAGGAAATCGAAATGTCAGCCGGTCCGGAACAAATTGCTGCGCTGCAGCCCGACTGTGTAATCCTCAAAACCACAAATATGGAATTAGGCGAATCTCTCGCCAGTTTGGGCATCCCTGTCGTTTTTCTGGAGCTGGAGACCTTCGAGCAATATGACCGCGACCTGGAAACCCTGGGCCAGCTTTTTCAGGAAGAGGACCGGGCGATCAAGCTGCGGGCATATTACCGCACAAATGTGGCGGATATCAGTAAATACTTCGTCGACATGCCGGATGAGGAACTTCCTTCGGTCCTTCTGATTAATTACAGTGCCCAGGATGGAGCCATCAGCTTCAATGTTGCCCCAACCTCCTGGATTCAGACAGCCCTCGTCGAAACCGCAGGTGGTGTTCCAATCTGGAAAGATGCCCCATTGGGAAAAGGTTGGACCAAGGTTGGCCTGGAACAGATTGCGGCTTGGGATCCGGACTATATCTTCGTCACATCCTATACTGCGCCCGTTCTCGAGGCAGTGGATGCGCTGAAAGCCGACCCTCAATGGCAGGAACTACGCGCTGTTAAGGACTTCCGTCTGCGCCCCATGCTGGGGGATATTTACCCCTATGATCAGCCCGATACACGCTGGGCGTTGGGTTTGCTCTGGTTTGCCCGTTCATTGCACCCGGATTACATCTGGTCGCTGGATTTCTACGAGGCTGCCCGCAACTTCTACTTCAATATGTACGGGATGGACACAAAAACCTACGAACAGAACATCAAGCCGCTTTTACGGCCGTATTTTCAGTAAGCCACTAAGATGGTCATATCTTCGAGGACTGCCAGAAAAATCATCCTTTTATCAGGAGTCCTGCTTTTACTGCTGGTTGTGCTTTCTGTTTTCATCGGGCGCTATCCAAAGCCGGGATTAATGCCTCTTGATGTTCTGAAGACGGATGCCCTGGCTTATCGGCTGGTGACTAACCTGCGCCTTCCCCGTATCATTACTGCTGTCTTGTTAGGGATGGCCTTATCAGCAGCTGGCACAGTTCTGCAGGTAATCTTCGCCAACCCCCTGGTCGAGCCCGGATTTTTGGGAGTTTCGCAGGGAGCGGCCTTTGGGGCGGCTTTCAGCATCATCTTCATTTCGCCAGCTCTTTGGTCCGTTCAACTTTCCGCGTTTATCTGCGCCTTCCTGGGCATGGGATTGTCGTACCTGATTGCGCGACGTGTGCGTTTTGGTGGGTGGGTGCTGCGCCTGATTATGGCTGGCATCGCCATTTCGGCATTCTTCTCTTCAGGGGTCGGCATCCTCAAGATGGTAGCCGATCCGCTCAGCCAATTGCCAGATATCACCTTCTGGATGTTGGGTGGCTTGTGGTCCATCACCTGGCAGAAATTGCTCAGCATCCTGCCCGCTGTTTTGCTTGGTTTGAGTGTACTGGTGCTCATGCGCTGGCGATTGAATCTGCTTTCGCTCAACGACCAAAGCTCATTCTCGTTAGGACTCTCTCCCTCCCGTGAACGCCTGTTAATCTTGATTGCGGCAGTGATGGTTACCGCGGCCGTCATTTCTGTGGCCGGCATCGTTGGTTGGATCGGGCTGATCATGCCGCAGATTGCACGCCGCCTTTTTGGCGCGAACACTCGCTACGTTCTGCCGGGTGCCATCCTGTTGGGTGGGATTTTTGCACTCATTTGTGACGATCTCGCCCGCACGCTCTTCCCGGGGGAACTTCCATTGGGCATCCTTACCTCATTGATTGGCGCTGTTGTTTTTCTATTCTTACTGGCGCGCGGCCACCAGGGGACAAGGGTTTAGTATGGCACCGCTTATTCAACTTCAGGATATTAAATTTACATATTCCGACTCGCGCCAGTCAGTGCTGGATGGATTGACACTTGACGTGCATGAGAGGCAACCGCTGGCTATCCTGGGCCCCAATGGCAGCGGCAAGACAACACTTTTGCATATCATTTTAGGATGGCTAAAGCCAGCTAAGGGCAGTCTGCATCTGAACGGCAAACGGTTTCTGGATTATTCCCGCCGGGAACTTGGGCAATTGTTGGCACTGGTTCCGCAGAATGAGCCGGTGAGTTTTGAATTTAGTGCCCTGGATTACGTTCTTTTTGGCCGGGCACCTTACCTGGC
>WOZB01000132.1:0-2368 GCA_011620445.1 Anaerolineaceae bacterium
CTGGGCTCTACCTGGTGGGTGAAACACTGGACGTGGTGGGTCCCTGTGGGGGCTTTAACTTGCACTTCGCCTTCGCCACCGGCGCAAAAGCCGGCTGGGCATTGGCTTCTCTTTAGCCTGTAGTAGCCAATAATCCCTTAGGTTTCATATTTATTCGCCAATTAGGCTTACTCAGCTTCCTAAATTGTATTTCTGCGCATCAACTGTGAGTTGATGGCCACAATTATCGTGCTGAGCGACATCAAGATTGCCCCAGCGGCAGGGGAGAGCAGGATATTGAACGGTGCCAAAACGCCCGCTGCCAGAGGTAGGGCAATCACGTTATAGCCGACGGCCCAGATCAAATTCTGAATCATCTTGCGGTAGCTTAGTTTACTCAATCTCAAAGCCTTGACAACATCCAGCGGGTTGCTTTTGACGAGGATGATCCCTGAAGATTCCACCGCCACGTCCGTGCCGCTGCCAATAGCAATGCCCACATCCGCGCGGGTGAGGGCGGGGGCGTCATTAATGCCATCTCCAACCATCGCTACAACGTCCCCTTTTTCCTGCAGTTGAGCGACCATGGCGTCTTTGTTTTCGGGCAACACCTGCGCGAAAAAGGTATCGATGCCAAGCTCTTCCGCCACAGCCTTGGCTACGGCTTCGCTATCCCCGGTGATTATCGCGGTTTTGATGCCTAATTCTTTCAACTCTCGAATTGTCTGCATACTTTCAGGCCGGATTACGTCCGACAAGGCAAACGAAGCCAGGGCTTTAGCCGCACCCGTTCCGGCATCCTCAGCAACCAGGTGGACGACACTTTGCCCTTTGGCACTGGCGGTTTTTCCAAAAGCTTCAAGCCCTTCCGGTAATTGGATGGCCAGCATTTCCAAAAGGCGTGGACCTCCCACCCAATACTTATCATCCTTGATGTTTGCCACTACCCCGCGGCCTTTGATCGCCGAAAAGTTGCTTCCTTTGGGAAGGTCCAGTTTCAAGTCAAGGATTTTATTCTGAAAAGCCTTGGCGATGGAATGCTCCGAATCGCCTTCAACGGCAGCTGCTAAGGCCAAAGCAGACTCCGGGTTCTCCCCCGTTGCCGTTTGATAAGCCACAACACCCAGGCGGCCTTCCGTCAGCGTGCCGGTTTTATCAAATAAGATGGTATTCACCGAGCGGAGTTTCTCCAGTGCCAGGCGATCGCGTACGATGATGCCATCTTTAGCGCCCATGGCGGTGGTATTTGCCACCACCAACGGAATGGCCAACCCAAGTGCATGCGGGCAGGCGATAACCAGGACCGTGGCCACCCGCTCGATTACTGATAAGTTGAAACCAGTCAGGATCGTCCAGACCACCGCGGTCAGCAGGGCTGCGGATAGGGCAATATAAAACAACCAGCCGGCCGCTTTATCGGCCAGGATCTGTGTTTTGCTCTTGGATTCCTGTGCCTGGGCGACCAGGCGCATGATGCCAGCCAGCGCGGTCTCATCTCCCGTGGCGGTGACGCGCACCCTCAGGCTGCCATCGCCGTTGATTGAGCCGCCAATCACTTTTGAGCCAGGCGACTTGTCCACTGCTTTCGATTCCCCGGTGATCATAGCTTCATTCACCGCAGAATCGCCCTCCACCACAAGCCCATCGGCAGGGATGGTAGCACCGGGACGGACTAGAAGCAAGTCTTCAGCATGCAGTTGATTTACCGCCACAACTTCGCTGGAACCAGAAGCAAGCAGACGTTCGGCTGTGTCTGGCAGAAGTTTGGCCAGCGCGTTCAACGCGCCGGAAGCCTGGCGGATGCTGCGCATCTCGATCCAGTGGCCGAGCAGCATGATGTCAATCAGGGTTACTAGTTCCCAGAAGAAATCCATGCCGCCGGGCACAAAGAGCATGGCCACTGAGTAGACGAAGGAGACCGTGATGGCCAGTGAGATCAGGGTCATCATCCCAGGTTTGCGATTTTTGAGCTCTGGAATGGCCATCCGCAGGAAGGGAAGCCCACCATAAATGAAGACGGCCACCGCGAAAACCGCGCCCACCCAACGATCTCCCGGGAAACCGGGCAAGGTAATCCCGAGTAGGGCTTTGAAACCATCGCTGAACCACAGCACTGGGATGGAGAGCAGCAGCGAAACCCAAAATTTGCGCCTGAATAGCTGCTCATGGCCGGCATGGTCGATCATAGAATGGCCAGCATGCGGGTCGGCAGAGGTCATGGTCGTGTGGTCGTGGGTGGCGTGATCAACCATCGAATGACCAGCATGAGGATCAGCGTGGTCCATTTTTGTTTGGTCGTGGCCGGTGTGTTCGGTCATCGAAGGGCTAGCATGCGGATCAGCGTGGTCCATTTTTGTTTGGTCGTGGCCGGTGTGTTCGGTCATCGAAG
>WOZB01000132.1:2468-6059 GCA_011620445.1 Anaerolineaceae bacterium
GGCTAGCATGCTCCATCGTCGCGTGGTCGTGGCTGACATGATCATGCATAGAATGCCCGGTATGTGGATCAGCGGGGTTCATCGCCTGATGGTCGTGGGCAGAGTGATTATGGACATGGCCTTGGCCCATATCGTCATTTTGTGCAGGTTCTTGAATTTCGGAATGATTTTCCATAGCAATTCCTTTTTGATTATTGGCTCTTATTGGGATTATAGCAATTTGCCACACAGATAATTTTGTTTGTAGATTGTGAGTTTGCCAGAATTGCGATTCTTTGAAGTCGACTTGTTGCAGATTAGGCTTTGTCAACTTGTTGCAAATTAGACTTGGGCTTGACTCTTGGTGCTGGATGGCCTATAATGTTTTTTCCATTGCGGGGTAGAGCAGTGGCAGCTCGTCGGGCTCATAACCCGGAGGTCAGTGGTTCGAATCCGCTCCCCGCTACTATTTTCCAGACGACCATCCCTCTCAATGCTTCCTCTCGGGGACGCAAAGATCGCGGAAATGGTCGTTTTTGGTATTAACATGCGTTGATTCCTTGGCCATTTGGTTGAGAAGAGAAATTTGTGTTGACTACTAAATGGTTCTCTTCTTGAGATAGGTCAGGATTATCATTCCGACGATTTCATTGCAATATACCAATATTGATAGGTTTTGGGATTTGGGGGTGCTTATAATGGAAAAAACTCAAGAAAATTATCAGCACCTTAGTTCTATGTCTTAGAGAAGATCACTCCACTCATGCTCTTAGAATAAGAAAAGACGATTCTTCATTTGATAAGCATCAGCTCAAATATTTAATGGTATGCCCGCGATTTAGGGTTCAGACTCATAGTCTTGTGATCAGTGGTTTGAATCCACTTCCTGCGACTAAGAATTTCGTACGAAAGCATGGAATTTGGCTTGGATCGTGGTGCTGACTATGCTTGATGGGCAGAGTCCGCTGTTCTCAATGACTATTGACTCACAATCTTATACTGGCGATAGGAGCATTTCTGCCTTACAGGTAACACGTGTTCTAAGTTTATTTTCAGAACAATTAGTAAATTTATATACATTTTATAGGTTGCATGGACATAAATACCCCTTTGAGCTATGATGAAATGGTGATGAAAGCCATCCTAAGAAGAGGATGGAGATTTTTGAAGCATGCAATTTTGACGAAACGCTGAAAGAGTACAACCATGAACGATCATCAACCATCCTGGGAGTTCACCTGTAAAACATGCGGTGGTCATCGGTTGAATGTCTATCGTGTTTGGACCATCCTGGCTGGGCCGGATACTGAAAACTGGCAGGAATGGGGCCCCTTCGAGGCTGATCATCATTGGCGCTTTGAATTCAAGGAAAAGATAGTGGAAGAAAAAGATAGAGACTATGAAGTTAAACGTGGTGATTTCAGCGAGTATGCAAAGGATAACTCTTCTTCAAGACCGGAAGATTATGATATCTACGAACCGGAGGACAACCCCGGAAATGACAGGGTCTTGGTAAATTGCGCAAGCTGCGATCGGAAGATCGAATTTGGCTGGGAATCACCAACTGGGGTGGGCGCATATTTCCGTTGGAATGCTCTAATTTCATTCCTGAGAAAATCTGGCCAGAACCTAGATATCTGGATTCCTGGCATCAAAAGCACTGGCTCAGAAGAGAAGATAGCCAGCTATGATTTTCGCGAAGTTTAGGGCTTTTTCAGAAGGAGAAAATAATGGATATTTTAACGAAAGCAGATTTAGAACTATTAATATGTAAATCAGAGCACCAGTGTGTTTCAATCTATATGCCAACCCACCGAACTGGGGTAGAGATCCAGCAGGATCCGATTCGACTGAAAAACTTGCTCGGCGAAGCAGAGAAGCGCCTTTCTGACCAGGGCTTCGGACCTCGCGATGTGCAAAAAATGCTTGAGCCAGCCAGCAAGCTCTTACCGGCTTCTTATTTCTGGCAGCACCAAAGTGATGGCCTGGCGATTTTTCTCTCCGCCAACATCTCTAATATTTATCGTCTTCCATTGAGTTTTGAAGAATTAGTCTTGGTCGATGACCATTGTTACATCAAACCGTTGCTGCCCTTATTCACTGGCGACGGCCATTTCTATATCCTGGCGTTAAGCCAAAATCACATTAGGTTACTGAACGGTACCCGCACGTGCGTCAGTGAAGTTGAAATCGGAAAGGTTTCAGGCAGTCTGGATGAAGCCATATCATCCGATGATCATCAAGTGAACCTTCAACTCCACACGTCTGGTGCTGTAGGAGGAATGACAAAGGATGGTTCAGTTACTTTCCATGGACAGGGCGGTGGCAGTGATGAAAGCGCCAAGAATGCACTACTACGCTACTTTCATCTTGTCGATGATGGTTTAGGAGAATTTCTTCAAGGAGACGGGGCACCACTTGTATTGGCGGGAGTCGAATACTTGCTTCCGATCTATAAAGAAGCGAACACATACCCGAACTTGATAGACAATGTCATTGCAGGGAACCCTGATTTGATAAGTGCGGAAGAGCTGCACAAAAGCGCCTGGGACATTCTTGAACCTCTCTTTCAGGCAGCACAAAATGAGGCTGTTGCCCTTTACCAACAACTTGCCGGCCAGGCAAGCGAAAGAATCTCAGACACATTGGAAAAGATCGTTCCTGCCGCGATTGCGGGCCAGATTGAAACGTTGTTCGTCGCCGCTGGAGTGCAGCAATCGGGTGTCTTTAATCTAGCAACAAATGAGATTGAAATTCATGATCAACCAGAGGCCGGGGATGAACACCTGCTCGACCTGGCGGCGGTTCAAACTTACTTGAAAGGCGGAACTGTTTACGTGGTGGAACCAGAAAAAGTTCCGGGTGGAACAAACATTGCGGCTGTGCTTCGCTATTAAGCCAATACTCCAAGCGACGGTCTTCATTCGATACGGGTACACACAGATTTTCCAGACCTCAAAAAGGGAGGGAACATTATGGGCGATAAATTCCCCCGGTTTGTGGGGCAATCATCAACCATAATCCGTTCGGTTCCGCAAAAAATGGTCTTGACGAACCTAAGTAAAAGGGCTACTATACGCACATCGATCAGCTACCGCAGCGTGCCCGGCAAGCGTGGACCAGAGTTCGTCAGATCGGCTGATTTGTAGGACCCGCCACACAAATGGCACGGATTCAGGCTATTGCTTACACCGAGCTGGGTGCTAGCATAACCCGGAGGTCAGTGGTTCGAATCCGCTCCCCGCTACTATTTTCCAGACGACCAGAAATGGTCGTTTTTGGTTTAAACATGCGTTTTGCTCCACTATTTGATTGTTTCAACCTGAGAAGTGAGTTCTTTGGATTTGCAATTACTTTATTATTTTTGGTCCTCTCCATATCAGTTTTGGTCCAAGAATAGCAGGATGGGGCTGCTTGCTAAAGGTGTTAATATTGACACGCTTTGAGATCCAATCAGGCAAGACCTCCAATAGTAAGATTAATTGTGTCAAGATTAATTGTGTGTCAAGGCACGTAATATCATATACTTGAGGGAGTGTATCTTTTAACCAGTAAACCTTGATGAGAGCTGAAAATGCCAGAGAAACTCGTGTACAAAAAATGGTTCAAAGT
>WOZB01000241.1 GCA_011620445.1 Anaerolineaceae bacterium
CCTGGTCCATTTTGAGTTCACTGGAGCCATCCCAGGTGATCACACAATCCGCTGCTGAGCATTGGCCTGGTCTCACTCTGCTGCCTGGCTGCAGAACGGTAATATCACCAAAGGCATCCACGACCACTGTTCCAGCACCAACCGTCACGGGGATTTGGCTGACCATATTTCCGAATTGTGGGTAATCTGTCAGCAATCCGGAGCCGTTGCCTGAAAGGACGCTTTCAAAGCGGCCATCATTAAGAACGCTTAGGATTGACCGCTGTGAAGCGGTATCACTTCCGCTATATGGATACAGGCTGCCGGGGTCCTCCGCGGTGCAAATATTTATGACCGGCGGGCTAGTGGTTGGGGTTGCTTGTGGGGTGGCGCGGGCTTGTTGCGGCGGCAGTGTTGCGCTTGGGGCAATTGTAGTTGCGGTCGCAGCTGGGTTACAGCCAGCCAGAATTAATGTAATCAGCAGCATAAGGGTTGGCACCAGGTGGGCAAATGGCAATTTCTTCAAATCATTCCTCATCATAAAACAGGGAGAGATCCTCTTCCAGACTGCGTTTATCACCAAATCGCAGCCTCAAATAAGAATCATAACGCGATTGGGCAATCTGACCAGCGTCAACCGCCTTGCGGACGGCGCACCCTGGTTCGTGGCTGTGCGTGCAATCGCTAAACTGGCAGGCGGCCACCAGGGGAGCAATTTCACGGAAGTAGGCATCCAACTCTTCTTCGCTGATGTCCCAAAGTGCCAGTGTGCGCATACCCGGGGTATCAGCCAGCCAACCGCCGCCTTCGAGCGGGTAAAGTTGGCGCACCTGGGTGGTATGCCGCCCTTTACCCTGAGCACCTGCGCCTACATCACCAACCAGCAGATGTAAGTCTGGCAGGATATTCTGCAGAAGTGAGGTTTTTCCTACGCCAGAGGGGCCGGCGAAGCTGGAAATCTTACCGGGGAGGAAAGATTTGAGTTTTTCAATGCCCTCATTCGATTTGGAGGAAGTATAGATAACCGGGTAAGCAAGTTTTTCGTAAATCCCGAAAATAGATTCAGCAAAGGCCTGCGAGGTCAGATCCAACTTGGTGACCACGATAACGGCGGGGATGTGCGCCCTTTCTGCAACGATAAGAAAGCGATCCAACATCCGTAAATGCGGTTCAGGTTGCATACAGGCAAAAACGATCAGGATTTGGTCAGCATTAGCCAGGATAACCTGTTGATAGCTGTAATTTACTCCGGAAAGCGCTCTCGAGAGCACCGATGTTCGCGGTTGGACCTTGACAATCGTCCCCGTCAGGTCGGGTTGACCTTCAATCAGCACCCGGTCGCCCACGGCAGCCAGGTCCCCGCTGGCTCTGCCTCTGCGCAGTTTACCGCGCACTCGGCAGGTGTAATCCCCGCTCTCCGTATGGACAGTCATAAAACCTGCCTGAGAGCGGATAATCAAACCTGGTAGCAATTCTGTCATGGAAGCCGAGCCTGCCCCTAAAAGGCTTATTCCGTGGTCGTTTCGGGTTGATAAAGGTGGTAAGGACGGTCTTCCCAGGGCATCAGGTAACCAGAAATATTGTAGTTATTGAAATAGAGTTCCACAGCCCTGCGGAAGAGTGGGGCCGCCATCTGGGAACCTTCGCCGGCGTTTTCAAGCACAACCGCTATCGCGATATCCGGCCGGTTGGGGTCGTTCAGCCAGGTGTAGCCGCCAAACCAGGCATGCGAGTCACCCAGCGGGTTTTCTGCTGTGCCAGTCTTGCCAGCAATATTGATATTCATGGTCCGCGTAACATCAATGGCGGTGCCATCTTTATCCGCCACGACCCATACCATGGCTTGCTGGATTGAATTTAAATTTTCTTCGGTGACTGGAAGGGTGCCATTTGGTGTTGGAGTAAACGTATAAATGGGAGTGGTACCATCCACGGGAACAATTTTTTCAACCAAAGTGGGCTTGAAAAGGGTACCGCCATTGCCGATGGCAGCTATGTAGCGGACCACTTGGATCGGTGAGGCCTGAAGTTGACTCTGGCCGATGGCCAGCTGAACGTTATCGGTAACTGCCTGAGGTTCTGGCAGATTGCCAGCATCTTCAGCGATCTCAATTCCCGTCCTCTCGCCCAAACCAAAACCTTTGGCTTCGTCATAGATGGAAGTGGTGTAACCATCATCCCAAAGCACCTTGCCAATGTGCCAGAACCAGGGGTTGCAGGAGCGCATCAGCCCCTCTTGCAAGGTCAGGTTGCCGGATGGCGGCATGTCATGTTGCCAGGTCCAGTCGTAGAGTCTCCAACCCTCAAGCTCAGTCCAATCGCTGCCGCAATAATAACTTGAATCTTTTTGGAAGACACCCGTTTGCAGTGCTGCCGCCATCGTGATGGGCTTGAAGACCGAACCTAGCGGGTAAACACCTTGAGTGGCGCGGTTAAGCAGTGGTTTGGCAGGGTCATTGAATACCCGGGTCAGATCGCTGCTGTTCTCATTGGTGGGTTCAAAAATATTGGGGTTGAAGGGTGGGTTGGATACGATCGCCAGGATACGGCCGGTATCACGCTCCATCACTACCATAGCCCCCCGAAATTCGCCCATCGAATTCTGCAAAAGATATTGCAGGCGGGCATCCAGGGTGGTGGTAATGGAATTGGCGGGTGCCGATTCTTTTTGGGCAAGCATGGTAACAGTTTTTCCGGCCGGATCCTTTACGTAAAGGGTTGCGCCATGTTCACCAGCAAGATAGCGTTCACCCCAAAGCTCCAGGCCGCTCTTGCCAATTTTTTCATCTCCCCGGTAGCCAAGGCGTTTATAGTACTCAAGATCCTCCGCAAAGATCGGTTGGACGTAACCCACAGCATGCGGAGCAAGACCGTTATCCACATAGTAACGCGCCTTAAAGGAGTCAACCACAATTCCGCCAAATGAATTCAGTTGGCCGGAATATTTCTGGGCTTCCTCAGCAGACACGTCTCCGATGGCGATGTACCAATCCGGGTTGGCATTTTCATACATAGCCTTGATGTTGTCGCTGTCATAGCCGGTGAGTGTTGAAAGCAAACTGAGCATTTCACCCTCAGTTTCGGCATCAATACGGCCGGGTACAACACCCAACGAAACCGCTTCATTTTGTGAAACCAGGGCATAGCCCTTGCTGTCGTAAATATTTCCCCGACCTGGCACCTGGTAATCCACATATAGGGTGTTGCCATCCTTTAGCTCGTTCATCAGCATACCGTCGTTCCATTTGACCTTCCAGCCATCGCTTTCGAAGACCATATCCATCAGCGAATCGCGTTCAAGATTGCCAAAAAGGTTGGTTGCGTATTTGATCTTTAGGGCAACCTGGGCAGAGACGCCCGGGCTGACAATGCTTGAAAGTTGATCAATCTCCATAGCCTTCAGGGTCATGGCATCGTAAGCATTGCGGTGACGCTGCTCAAAAGCTTCTTCAGTGAGATTGTTCCTCGTTTCCTGGCTGAGCATGTTGTAAAGATCTGCATAATGCTCGGCTTTCCAGGCGGCCAGATATGTGCGCACAACCTCATCCACCTCAGCATACTTCGAACTCACTTCAACGATGGGCGTTGGCAGCGCGGTCGGAATAACTTCTGTTGGGGTAGATTCCGGAGTGGGCGTCGTTTTAGTACATGCTCCCAGAAGGAACATCACAGCCAGAAGCACGAGTAAAGGCTTTTTCATTTCAGGCCTCATTCAATATTTCAGCAAAGACCGGGCACTGGATCCCCAGGTAATCCTGACAGCGGTCAGCAATACCTGGTTTAGGTCCCAGCTCAGTTTGCTGCATCATTTTATAAAGGTGGCAAAGCGGCAGCCCCATAACGTTCGCCCAACAACCATGAAGGCTGCGAACTGGATGAAAGTCAGCATCTTGAATGGCATATCCACCCGCTTTATCCATTGGGCTGTTGCTTTGGATGTAGGTTTCAATTTCCTGGTCGCTATAATCGCGCATAGTTACAAGGCTTTGGCAATGCGTGCGGTGTGAAATTCCGTTTTGGCACAGGTTCAGTGCCGTGAAAACCTGGTGGTCTTTTGCGCGTAAAGCTTTAAGGATTTCCTCTGCTTCTGAAAAGCTTCTTGGTTTTCCAATCACGCGGCCGTCTTGCTCTACAATGGTATCCGCTGAAAGTACCCACAAGCCGCCTTCTTGCGCGCAGGTCTTGCCTTTTTCGCTTGCCATTCTCCTGACGTAATCAAGCGGTTCCTCCCCAGTGTGCACAGACTCATCACTCTGCCCGGCCTGGACCTTAAAGGGCAATCCGAGCAGGCTTAAGAGTTCTTTTCGACGAGGAGAACCGGAAGCTAATATGAGATTAAATTCAGAAGGCACGGCTGAAATTCTAACATGATTCAATTATCGGGTTTTATGCTTGGATTTAGTGTTTGACTTGAAAAATGTCAAAATCGCGAGCCAGGATGGCATTCGGGAAAATCGCCTGGGCTTCAGCGTTGACGTCCTCGTCCTTGTAACGGCGTGAGACATGAGTCATCACTAGCTTGCCAACCCCCGCTTCAGCAGCCAGACGGGCAACGCTTTCAGCCGTAGCATGGCCAAATTCGGCTGCCAACTGGGCTTCTTCATTTAAGTAGGTGGCTTCAATCACCAAGGTGTCTGCCCCACGCACAAAATCCAACAATTTTTCCGGCCGGCCCACATCACCCACCACCACCAGGCAGGTGCCGGGTCTTTCTTCTCCAAGCACATCATCCGGGTCGATCAAGCGTCCATCCGGTAATGTGGCAAAGTTGCCATCCACCAGGCTTTGCCGCCATGGCCCGGATGGTATGCCCAGAGCAGCAGCCTTTTCAGGCAGAAAAGGACGGCGCGCTAATTCTTCAAAACGGAAACCCAGGGAACTGGAACCGCGATGGTCTACTGGAAAAGCAGAAATGTGAAAACCATCAGCCTGGAAAATCAGGCCGGGTGAAATATCCAGCATATTGATGGCCATGGGAGGTTTGCCACCGCGCAAGACGACGCCTGTAACCAGATCTTCTACACGTTCCATCGTGTGCGAACTGCCGTAGATGTTGACTTCATCGATGGCTTCCCAGCGCATAAAGGTGGAAAGCAAGCCAGCCAGGCCCAGAATGTGGTCCAGATGGCCGTGGGTAAGCAGAATGTGTTTGAGATGCTTGAAGCCAACCCCGGATTTTAGGATCTGCCTTTGGGTACCTTCCCCGCAATCCACCATGAAACGGTGTTCATCATGCTTGACGATGAGCGAAGAAAGCCCCCGCTTGGTGGAGGGGGCTGAAGCAGAAGTCCCTAAAAAGACCAATTCAAACAAAGCAATTCCTTAACAGAGGTCTAGCCGCGATCTTTACTGACTTTTGAAAGCTGTTTAAAAACTCCGAGCGTGGTGAGCCCCAATTTCAAACCCTGGGAAGCAGTGATGGGCAATTGGCTATTGGCGCTTTCAGATTCTCTGATAAATGACTCTGCCATCCTATAACCCAGGAATGCGCCAAATGCTGATCCAAGAATTAATGTTATGACTTTGACGTTTTTGTTCATCTTGTCCTTATCTTAGTCTCGCCTTGAGACTTTTGAAAATTTGTTTTATTTGAGCGGAAACTGAGGCAACTTTTATGCTCGGCTGGGCCGCCTGGTTGCTTACTTTATGAGAACCTATTTGAATGCGATGCAGAAAATCCAGGATCGTAGCGCTTAAGCCGGGTAATTTGTTTCCGATCGCGTTAACCCCAATTGCCAGGCCAATCAGGATGGCCAACCAGATGAGTAAAACCAATAAATGCGGTAGGATGACAAAAATGGCAGCAGCAGCGCCAAAGCTGGTGAGATTATCGCCAAAACCACCCGAAAAGATGATAAGCAAGACAAGAAAAACCACCAGGAGCACCGAAGCAAGGAGGACAGGAAAAGTAATATGCCAAAAAGATTCTTTGCGATGCACCTGCAGGCTATAAGGCTCTTTGGGTGTTGATTTTACCGCCGAGTTATCCTGATCCATTTTTTAATTTTAGCATGAGTCTGTGCAGAATTCTC
>WOZB01000032.1 GCA_011620445.1 Anaerolineaceae bacterium
CTTAGAAGTGGTAAGCCGGAAAGGTCCAGGATATTCAGGACATTCGTGTAAATGGATTCATAAGGTAAAGTGAAGCCGAGAATATCAAAATCCTTTAGCGGCTTTTTACTCTCCAGCGAGAAAAGCAGTTGCTTTGTCTCACGTAGTTTGGCTTCCATATCCACCCAGGGCGCAAAACTTCTCTCAGCCGCCACATCCGCGCGTTTGTTAGAAGGTCGTAAAGAATTGCCAGACCTAAATTCGGTTGGCCCAGATCGTAAATATCGGGAAAGATTAATGCCACATGGGTTTCAACAGAATCCCAATTTTTCTTGATCTCGTTATGCTCTCCGCCTACATAACGGCCGGGTTTTTCCACACTTAATAGAATCTTTTCAATTTCTTTTGGGATCATATTATTCTTTGATGAACCGTTTTTCTGCTTGTACGGGATTAATAAGGCTGCCGATGCCATCGATATGCACAGATACTGTATCGCCATCCACGATTTGACTCACCCCAGCAGGTGTGCCGGTCAGGATAATATCACCTGGATTAAGGGTCATGACTGTAGAGGTAAAGAGCACCAGCTGATACGGATCAAATGCCATATCACGGGTTGAGCTCATTTGCTTGAGTGAGTTGTTGATGTGAGAAGTGATGATGGCGTCACTCGGTTCAAATTCAGTTTCAATCCACGGGCCTACCGGGCAAAAGGTATCAAAACTTTTGCTCCTTGCCCATTGATTATCTGCTCGCTGAAGGTCCCTCGCGGTGACATCATTGGCAATGGTATATCCAAAAATCGCGCTTTTTAGCTCAGAGGCCTCTAACCAGCGGCACTGCTTGCCAATCACCACAACCAATTCACCTTCGATTTCCACCTGTGTAGACTGAGGAGGTAAAATAATCGGATCCCCGCTTGGGATAAGCGCCGAAGGTGCAATAAGGAAAATCACCGGTAGCTGAGGAACTTCACTTTTCATTTCTGCAGCATGTTCTGGAAAATTTTTGCCGATGGCAATGATTTTGCTTGGCAGGCATGGTACCAGCAATTCAACATCGGAAAGCTTGAACTCAGGTTCAAGCCGGCGGAAATCCCCGAAGGGATCTCCTTGAATCTGGCCAACCTTATCCTGGTAAACCCAGCCGTACTGGGGGTTAACGTTCTTAGTTTTAAATCGAACTATTCTCATAATTTAGCGTATAATAAAGAGCCGCGGGCGGATAGCTCAGTTGGTTAGAGCGCATCTTTTACACAGATGAGGTCGCAGGTTCGAGCCCTGTTCTGCCCACTCATTATGATACCGTAATTTGTATCAAGTTTCACTTAGAATTTCCTCTTTCCCCTCCAACAATGCAAACTCAAACCCCTGATCCGCATCGGACTCCCCAGCCATAACTCCGCGGTTGCAGTAGGAGCGGTACTTGCAGTAAACACAGCGCTCTACCACTTTAGTCCTTGGAAACTCGGTTGCGGCAGTTATTTGATCTATCAGCATTTTGAGCTCAATAAGGTAACGCTCCAAACCCACTTCTTCCTGCATGAAGGTAAGATCAAGATCCGGAAAGTTGGCTTCCCAATATCTTATCGTTGGTGATTTTGTTTCCATTCCTAATCCAGCCTTATGCGCAACCGTCAAGTAAACCTTGGTCTGCATCGATTCCTGAAGCTGCGCTTTACGCGGCTTTTTACTTGAAGTTTTCCAGTCAAAAATTATGGGCTGGCTGTCTTCAAGATAGAGGTAATCAAACTTCGCTGTTAACCAATATGGACCTAAAGCAATGGAAACCGGAACTTCGGCAATGAAATCAGGCTTTTCTTTCAAATAACCCAGTTTGGCGCGAAAATTATTGAACCAAATGGGGATGCGGTGGTCTCTGCCGGCCTGCAACTTATCCAGTATCAGCGTCCCATCGAAACCCAGCAGGTAGCGTTGAATTGCCTGATGCAAAGTTTGCCCGGCAGCCATATCGAGTTCGTACTTTTCTGCATCAGCATACCTTTGAGCTGGCCATGTTAATTTCTTGATGTACCTTAACTCAAACTGGCGGGGGCAATTGAGATAACTTTGCAGGCTGCTCTGGCTGAAACTAAAACCTTCAGTAATCACGGTTGTCCTCCCTGCAATTTGATCAGATTTTTTAGGGCTAAGGCCGGTACATTTCTTCCGCCGCCATTATTTACCGTGATGCTTAGCGACTTTCTGGCCCTGGTGATGCCTACGTAAAGCACCCTCAAACGTTCCCGGATGTAAGTGTCCCTGGCAGCGAAGGCTGCATAGCCTCTGTGAAAATCGTCCAAACTTTTTCCTTCCAAAAGCTGCTGCATTTGTGCCAACGCTTCAGCCTGCAAATTGAGCCGGCCCCTGAGAACATAACTTTCCGCAATGTAACTGTCGCCGGGGTCGCCAGATGGAAAATCATAGTTGCTGCAGGAGGTCAAATAGACTTTATCCCATTCCAGACCCTTGCTTTTATGGAAGGTGGCAACAACAACTTCACCAGGATGGGCATCGGGTTCAAAACCGCCTTTGTCCTCGCTGAATGAGGTGAAATTACGATTATTCTTTGCAATCTCGATCAATTCCTGGATGAGAGCTGATTTCGGACTGTCAGGCGTTTTTTGCTGCAGATCTTTGACATACAAGGCCATCCGATAGACTGCAGCGGTTTCAGCCTGGGTAAGGTTCAGATCCATAGAAACAACCTGGATGATCTGATCAAGCGGCAACATGGCTGCCTGATGCCAATCGTAAACCAGTAAGCGAAAGGCCTCAAGCATGTAAATCTGGGCATCGTCCAAGCCAAAAGCACTAGCATCTTGCCTCCAATCCTGATTGCTCTCGGGATAGAGAAAGAATTCGGTCTGCTTCAAAGCGGCCAGCCACTTGCCGGCACCTTCAATCGAAGCCCACTGCTCCTCAATTTCCTTTTCTGCCCGGTGGACGACTCTGAATGCTGCCCTTAAGTTAGCTGGAAACTCAGGATAGTTGATCGCCAGTAGAATGTTGGCAATCGCTCCTGCTGAGAGCCGAACAGGCTCAGAGAGTCTTATTAATTCTGTACAAACTGGCAACCCGGCCTTTGCAAGGCTGTCATTGAGAATGGCGACGCGTGAATTTAGAGCAGCCAGCACGGCGATGGTGTCTTTAGGGTGGGCAATCCGGTATGTGTTGATATCTTTAATGAGAAATCCAATTTCTTCCTGCGGAGTAAAAAGCCTTGAGTTTAAGCTCAGGCTATCAGGGCGGTCAGGTGGGTTTTGTTGTGGGTCTCCTTTTGGTGTAGGCAAGATGTGGGGCAGCGAAAGGGCATCCCTGACATTCATGTTGGGATGTTTTGTGCTTGACCAATCAATCAGGTTATTTGCCAAAGAGATAATGGAGGGGCAGGAGCGGCCGGATTCTGGTAAATCCAAGGCCAGGACGTCGCTTTGGCGAAGGAAAGATTTGAACAGTTCCGGGTTTGCCGTAGTGAAGCTTTCGTAAATCGCCTGGTTAGGATCGCCCACCCGAACCCAATTGCCTTCCGACCCGCACAGTAATTCCAGAATCTTTTGCTGAAGCGCCGAAGAGTCTTGCGCTTCGTCTTCCAGAACATAAGGCCAGCGATGCCGCAAGAGTTTCAGCAATTCGGGGTCATTCTTCAGGCAACGATATGCCAGTGAAATCAGATCTGTGAAATCCAAACCTACCCGGCTATTAAGGGCAAGTTGGTAGCCTTTATAAATTTCATTGCAGGCATCAACAAGCTCAGTTCCCCCTTCCTGCTGGTCGATGCGCACCTGCAAATCGGCAGGGGACTGCCCCAAATCTTTGGCTTGTTGTATCCATGCACCAGCCACATCGCGCATAAGTTTTGGAAAATCGTCATCCTTGAATTTTTGGATTTGCCGTTCAGGCGCGTCTAATTCCACCAAATCATCAAAGAATTCAGGATGTGTTTTCAGGTAACGACGCACCTCTTCATCCAAGATGGCACTGGTTTCCTGGTTGTCAATGATGGCATAGTCGTTTGGTAAGCCGGCCAGTTCTGGCCGGATGTGGATGATGTCATTAGCCAACCCGTGTAGCGTACGCACACGGTAACCGAAACCTTCAATCAATTTTAAGTCATGCAAAATTTTGCCAATACGGCTGCTAAAGTTATCAGCGGCAGAATTGGTAAGCGTTAATATCAAGATCTCCTGATCGTCTTCCAGGTCAGCTGTCGTAATTAGCCTGGCTGCCAGGTGCGAAAGAGTCCAGGTTTTGCCGCTGCCTGGGACCGCTGCTACACCCATTTTGCCCGAGCGATATTCCAGGATTTTTTCCTGGCTTCTACGGAGGATAACCTCAGGCATGAGCTTTGCCCCCGATCGCCCTGCGGAATAAGCCTTGCAGAACCTGCAATAACAGCCCGGTTTCCTGGCTGCCAGACTCATCGTAGACAGAGATGCCTAAGTAAATCTTCTTTCTGCATCGGGAAAGCAAGCCTTGCACTGTTTGGGTTAAGGTCTCTTTAGATAATTGAGCCTCATCCGCCGTAGTCCAAATACTTCCTGGCTTCCAGGATCGGCTCAGTACATAAGCTTGTGTTAAGGGTTGTTCCAGCCGTTCGTGCCAGCCATTGCTGCCGGTATTCATCCAGAATTGATAATCGACAGCGTGGTTGCGCATCAGAAAACTTAGCACCGGTGTTATTAGGATACTATCTTCAAAATCTGGTTCTTCTTCATATACACCCGAAAGCAATCCCTTACGTATACTCTCGATAAAGAAAACCGCTTTCTGAACCTCCGAGCAATTAAGTTCCAAGGCCAATTCGAATTTGGAAAAACTTTCGATGATTCGGCCAGCGGTCCTGCCGGAGTCAGTGTTACCTTGCAAACCGTATCCGGGTTGGGTGAGCAATTCACCAAAAATACGGCTCACAAATAAGCCAAAACCCGAGTTGGGATCAAATTCCTGCAGCCAAGAGCGCATATATGCATATCTGGAAAGTAATTCAGGGTTGAAGCGATTCGCGTCGAAGCCTTCAAGCACTTCAAGTTCGGGTAAAGCCTGAATGGTCAAATTCTTACCGCAAATGGCGTTGGTCAAAAGTTTGGCCTGCACCCGGTTAATGTCTTTCAGACTCAAGGCGAATAAATCAACCAGATCATCCTGGGTCACAAAAAGCTTAGGCTCGCCAGAACTCAAGCAGTAGAAGTTGAGAAACAATCTCACCATGGGATCATCCCGCATAAGGGCTGAAGCTTTGCTTGTTTTAGAAGGTAGACCCAATGCTTGCATTTTCGCCTGCAAGTAAAAAGCAAATGTGCTGCTGAGGTATGGGCTGAGAATGACGATTTCAGAAGGTTTGGTGCCCTGGTCTACCAAGCCTTTGATTTGCTCAACGGTCCAATCTAACAATTCAGGCACGAAGATGGGAAGCTCGCTTGGTTGTTCAAAAACCTCGAAAATCTCCGGACCGGGAAGTGGTCGCTTGGTTGTTGAAGTGAAAAACAGTTTCCTGGCATCCGTGATTGCGGAAGAGTTGACCAAGCTTTCGGTCATAGTGAAGACTTGGAAACTACTGTTATGAAATCTATTGGCTGAATTCGGGTCTGCCCCCAGGAATTTTCGGTATCCGCCGCCCAAGTCCAAAACCAGGCATACCGAATTGAGATCCGTCTGCAAATCAGCTATCAAATCGTGTATGAGGGGTGGCTCTTCCTCAATGTTTTCATAAATGAGATCGGAATAATTGGAGCGCATATATTTTCGGAACAAGTTTTGCGGCCAAAGTTGTTTGGCGAAAACTTCGACCTGCAGCGAATAATCCAGAAGATTTTCCTGCAAGCATTTCGCCCTGAATGCGTTTAGGCAGATCTGTACCTCATCGTAGGCTAATAACTGCTCAGGTCCTCCCGTCCAGGCTGCTTTCAACCGGGCACTAACGCTGCGATAATTAAACGGGATTATGGCTGCTTTACTGAGACTATCCAACAATTGGCTGTAAATTCGGTTACGGGGGATGGTTATCCC
>WOZB01000062.1 GCA_011620445.1 Anaerolineaceae bacterium
GGAATCTCACCAGGTAATTCTGCAATCGCTCATTCAAGCCCAATTTCCATTGGATGCAGGTTTGCAGGCTTTCGAAGAAGCTGCTAAACCGGGACGCCTCAAGGTGTTGATCGGGATGGGCATAGAGCCCTAAAACCGGGGCTTCTTATAATCTGAAAAATTGTTTCCGATACAGTTCTAGTGTTATAATATGCAACCCACGGGGCATGGCTCAGCCCGGATAGAGCGCACGGTTCGGGACTGTGAGGTCGGCGGTTCGAATCCGCCTGCCCCGACAAAGACAGGTGACGAACCTGTCTTTTTGATTAAAATAACGTTTGAAAGGTTTTTATGCCGTCAGATACTCAAGTAATTTATTCCATGATGCGGGTGGGCAAGATCTACCCGCCCAACAAACAAGTACTGCGCGATATTTCGCTCGGTTTCTATTACGGCGCGAAGATCGGCGTTTTAGGCCTTAATGGTTCAGGAAAATCCACTCTACTCAAGATTATGGCTGGGCTGGATGAAGAATACGTGGGCGAGATTGCGGCTTCTAAGGGATACACCATTGGCCTTTTATCACAGGACCCCTATCTTGACCCGGAAAAAACCGTTATCGACGTTATCAGAGAAGGTGTTGAACCGATCACAGCCCTGCTTGAAGAATATGAAAGAGTCAATGAAGGTTTTTCTGACCCTGAGGCCGATTTTGACAAGTTAATCGAAAAGCAAGCCCGGCTAACCGAGCAACTTGAAAAAGTGGACGCCTGGAATTTGGAAAGCAACCTCAAACTTGCCATGGGTGCTCTGAACTGTCCATCAGGGGAAACTCCCATCAGAGTACTTTCCGGTGGAGAGCGGCGCCGGGTCGCGTTAACCCGATTACTGCTCACGGAACCCGATATTTTGCTGTTGGATGAGCCTACCAACCATCTTGACGCTGAGTCTATCGAGTGGTTGGAGCATCACTTGCAAAACTACAAAGGCACCGTCATTGCGGTAACACATGACCGCTATTTCCTGGACAATGTGGCCGGTTGGATTTTGGAACTTGACCGTGGATATGGCATCCCATGGAAAGGCAACTATTCTTCCTGGTTGGAGCAAAAGCAAGAGCGCTTGCGCGTGGAAGAAAAGTCTGAGACCAAGCATCAGCGCACACTACAGCATGAATTGGATTGGATTCACATGTCGCCAAAAGCGCGCCAATCCAAAGGCCAAGCGCGTGTGACCGCCTACGAAAAACTGCTCTCGCAGGAATTTGAAAAAGAGCGCAAAGATTTGGAAATTTATATTCCTTCTGGTCCGCGGCTTGGTAATGTAGTTATCGAGGCTGAGGCCCTTAAGAAGGGCTACGGTGATCGAACGCTTATTCAAAATTTGGACTTATCAATACCACCCGGTTCGATAGTCGGTATCATCGGCCCCAATGGGGCAGGCAAGTCAACGCTGATTAAGATGATTGCTGGCCTTGAAAAACCAGATGCTGGTACGATCAAGATCGGCGAAACCGTTAAATTAGGCTACGCTGACCAGAGCCGCTTGCTCGACCCTGAACAAACCGTTTTTCAGGCAATTACAGGTGGTGCGGATAATCTGCAGCTTGGGGATATGAGCGTAAACAGCCGGGCTTATTGTGCTTCTTTCAACTTTACGGGCTCAGATCAGCAAAAAACCGTCAAGACCCTTTCAGGCGGCGAGAAAAACCGCGTTTTTCTGGCAAAGACACTGACCAGTGGGGCGAATGTGCTCTTGCTTGATGAGCCAACTAATGATTTGGACATCAACACCTTGAGGGCTCTTGAGGAAGCGCTGGAGAATTTTGCCGGTTGTGCGGTTGTTGTCAGCCATGACCGTTGGTTTCTTGACCGCATCTCCACGCATATTTTGGCTTTAGGCCACGAAGGCCAACCGCAGCTTTTCCTGGGGAACTGGTCAGATTGGGAAACTTATCAACTATCCCGTACAGGCAAAAGCAATGACAAGCGTGAACCTTTCAGAGAACTCAAGCGATCTTAACCTGAGAATTCCATTCCTGTAACACGGGAAAGTAATCCTTCTAAATTCAATTAAAGAATATAAAAAAAGCGGTAGAGTTCACTCTACCGCTTTTGCTTGGTTTATCCTAGATTACTCGAGGACCTTGACATCGGTTGCCTGGGGGCCTTTTGCGCCTTGAACAACACTGAATTCTACTGCTTGATCCTCTTTGAGGGTTTTGAAACCATCACCCATAATAGCGGAGAAGTGTACAAAGACGTCTTTCTCACCATTCTTGCGGGCAATGAAACCATAGCCCTTTTCGCCGTTGAACCACTTTACGGTTCCAATCTCTTTTTCTGCCATACTAAACGTACCTCCAAAATATTTAAAAAGATTTTTGTTTTTGTTTCTGGAGGTTCATGCTGAGATCGTTTTTCACTTTCGTACAAAGAACTTCCATTAACTTCTATTTATTTATACTCGATTTATTTTGTCAAGTCAATATTTTTCGTCGTCAATTAGAAAAAAGTATAGGCTTGTCAAGTCCAATATTGGGGTAAATAGGCTTTATTGACCTCCAGAATATCGGTCAAGACGCTTTCTGCTATGTCAATATCGTTGATAACCGGATCCAGCAACAAAGATTGAACGGCCATTTGACGGTCCCCTTGCACAACAGAATCGATACAGAGCTGGCTGCAAAGCGCTTCCCGCTGCAATAGGCCTGTAATTGCTTTAGGCATTTCTCCAATTTTCTGGCCGCGTATGCTGCTGGCTGAAATGTAAGCCGGTACTTCCACAATTGTCTCAGCGCTTAAGCCCGAAATCAATCCAGCATTAGGGATGTTGACGGCTTCCCAGTAAAGCGGTTCATCGTTTAGAAGGCCAGTAATTACTTCCAGGGCGCCTTCACTCTCAGGATACTTCAAGCTCTCAGCTCCTTTCCTGGAAGAAATGGTGGACTTAATCATGTCCCACTGGAAATCGCGCAGAGCGGCATGTAGGTCCCAATCATAGAGGCTGCAATCAAATTTATCCCAAGGTTTAGTTTGTGTATTGGACATCCAGGGCAGATATTCGCAAAGGTGTTCATCCCCAGGAATTGGAAAAAGCCCGAAATGCTTGAACACTTTACGGGTTAAGGGTTCAAAATCAGAGTCCAGATGATCCCAGGCAGCCCGGAACTCAGGATAAAGGTCTTCACCACTTTCACGGTCTTGCAAATTCAGCATCCAGGTAAAGTGGTTAAGGCCGGCAGCTTTGATTTTGAAGGATTTTTGGCCAAGGGTCTTCATATAATGGCTGGCTACTTGGTTACGGGGGTCGGCGTGCGTGCTTTTGAAGTCTTGTGCACCTTCAAACTGGTAGCGCGCTGCCAGGGCTTTGGCAACCATGGCGTAACCCATGCCTAATTGATGGCATAACCCAACCACTTTGATTTTTGTATACTGGTTAACCAGGTAACATAGCCTGTGCATGGGGTTAGTGAAGTTGATCAGCCAGGCTTCCGGGGAAAGATTCTCCATATCACGTGCAATGGCGAGCACCGGAGCTACATTCCTGGCGGCGTGGGCAAAACCGCCGGGGCCGCCATTCTCCCCGTATGGTTGGCGCAACCCGTACTTGTCTGTAATTTTACAATCCGCCTCCCAGAGTTGTTCCCTGGGGGTGACCTCGGTTGAATTGATGACGAAATCTGCACCTTTTAAGGCATCGCGATGGTTAGTGTAGCTGCTTATGTGTTTATGGCAGTCCCACTCAGAATTCAGCCAATTCGCAAGCGTGCTGATGAGATCCAGTGAAGCCTGGTTTTGGTCAACCAGGCAAATTTCGCTGCCGCCCAAGTCATCGGACTGCAGCAACGTAATCAGAGTTGAAAGGCCAAAGGAAAAACTTCCAGCCCCAACGCAAACAATTTTGGTCATGAAGACTCTTTATCTTTCAGAAATTCAATAATAGCTTTAGCCGCTTTACGGCCTGCACCCATCGCCAGGATAACTGTAGCACCGCCGGTCACAATATCACCTCCGGCAAATATGCCACGCATCGAAGTTTGGCCTGTTTCGGTATCCGCAACAACATGAGCTTGTTTGTCAAACGCAAGCCCAGGTGTAGTCTTTTGAATAATCGGGTTGGACCCATTGCCGACTGCCACGATCACGATATCAATCGGAATCTCGTATTCCGACCCTGGTATGACAATCGGGCGTCTCCTTCCGGAGCTATCAGGCTCGCCTAGTTCCATCTTAACCAATCGAATGGATTTTAGCCAGCCAGTATCGCTCCCCTTGAATTCCAAGGGGTTTCTAAGAAATTCAAACTTGACCCCTTCTGCCTTGGCGTGTTCGATTTCTTCCACACGGCCGGGCATTTCAGCCTCGCTGCGGCGGTAGATAATTGTTGAACTGGCAGCTCCCAACCGAATGGCAACCCGGGCAGAATCGAGACCCGTGTTTCCAGCCCCAATCACGGCCACGTGTTTACCTAAAATGTTGAGGATGGGGGTGTCCACTTTGGGGTACTCATAGGCTTTCATTAAGTTGACTCGTGTAAGGAATTCATTGGCAGAGTAAACGCCAATCAGGGATTCACCAGGAATATTGAGGAAATAGGGCAAACCTGCTCCTGTTCCGATGAAAACTGCTTCAAAACCTTCTTCCTGCATCAGATCCTGGATGGTGTACGTGGCCCCAATTAAGGCATCGGCTACAAATTTCACGCCTTGCGCCTTCAGGGCATTCACCTCGAAGCTGACGATATCTTTGGGTAAACGGAATTGAGGTATGCCATAACGCAGCACACCACCAAAATCATGGAAAGCCTCAAATACAGTGACATCGTAGCCAGCTTTAATTAGGTCCCCAGCACAGCTTAAGCCAGCCGGGCCGGAACCGACGATAGCGACTTTGTGCCCCAGGGTTTGGACAGGGACTACTTCAGGCACACCAGAATCTTGCGCGTAGATATCGCTACAATAGCGTTCAAGCGCACCAATAGCGATGGGTTTACCCTTAACTTTAAGAATGCAGGCACCTTCGCATTGTTCAGATTGCGGGCAAACACGGCCGCAAACGCGCGGAAGCGCGTTTTCCTCTTTTATTTTCGCACCGGCGTCGGAATCCCTGCCTTCCTTGATAAGCTTGATGAATTGGGGGATTGGGACCGAAACAGGGCATCCTGCCACACATTTGGGTGCCCGGCACTGCAGGCATCGAGCGGCTTCAGCCACAGCTTGTTCTTTGGTAAAACCTGTAGCCACTTCTTCAAAATTGCGGATGCGCTCAGCTACTGGCAGTTCGGGCATCACTTGTCTGCCCATCACGACTTCAGGCCGAACTTCAGCCAGCTTAATGGTGTCAATTTGCACATCCACACGGCAATCTTCGGGATGGTTGTAAGCACGATTGCGATTGATTACAGTATCAAAATCAACCAGATGTCCGTCGAACTCAGGTCCATCCACGCAGGTGAACTTGACCGTTTTCCCCAATTGCACGCGGCATCCACCGCACATGCCGGTTCCATCCACCATGATCGTGTTCAAGCTCACTTTAGTCGGAATACGGAAGGGTCGGGTAACTTCACTGACAGCGTGCATCATCATTAAGGGGCCAACTGCCAGCACATAGTCAATTTTTCTACCTTCATTGAGCAATTGCTGTAATACCTGGGTCACGAATCCATGGAAGCCGTAGCTGCCATCATCAGTGCTGAAGTAAGCCTCATCCGAAACCCTTTCAATATCGTCTTTAAGGATAAAGAGGTCTTTTGAACGTGCCCCTGTAATGGTGATAACATGGTTGCCAGCATTTTTAAGAGCTTTGGCAACCGGAAAAGCCACACCAGCGCCTACGCCGCCTCCAACGATAACGGCTGTTCCGTAATTTTCGATATCAGAAGCATTCCCAAGCGGTCCAAAGACATCCAGAATGACGTCTCCAATTTGCATCTCGGCTAATTCTGATGTGCTCTTGCCCACTGCCTGAACAATCAGGCGGATAGTGCCT
>WOZB01000106.1 GCA_011620445.1 Anaerolineaceae bacterium
GATCGAGTTTGCTCAAGGCGAAGGCCACAGCAAGCAAGCTGCCGAAAAAAATGCCGCTGAGGAAGCTCTCCAAAAACTGGAGTTTAAGGAATGAGATGCAAGAAAAATTAGCCTCCCTTGAACTGCAGGGGTATAAAACTTTTGCCAGACAGTGCGCGATGCAATTCCCGGCGCGCATTACCGCGATCATAGGACCAAATGGATCTGGGAAATCAAACATAGCAGACGGTATTCGTTGGGTTTTAGGCGAGCAATCCTATTCCATTCTCAGGGCTAAACGTACAGAGGATTTGATCTATTCGGGTTCGGAACTCAGATCCAGGTCTGGGATGGCAGCAGTATCCATTGTTTTCAATAATGCCGATGGATGGCTGCCAATCGATTATGAGGAAGTGGTTTTAACCCGGCGGGCATACCGCGATGGGCAGAATGAATACCTGCTCAATGGGCAGCGGGTGAGGTTGAAAGATATTCATGAATTGTTGGGAAAAACGGGCCTGGGTGACCACACCTACACCATTATTGGGCAAGGATTGGTGGATGTTGCCCTCTCCATTAAACCAGATGAACGCAGAAAGTTGTTCGAAGAAGCTGCCGGCATCGGGGTTTACCGCACCAGGAAAGAAGAAGCTCTAAAACGGCTGGATGTATCCCAACGCAACCTTGAACGAGCAAGTGATATCGTAGATGAAATCAAACCCAGGCTGCGCAGTCTTGAACGGCAGGCGGCCAGATTTGGCGAATACCAGATCGTACAGGAAAATCTGCAGAAGAACCTGAGGGATTGGTACGGTTACCATTGGTACAAAGCACAAGAAGAAATCGAGGCAACTAAAACTGCCCTGGAAAAAGCAGAGAAGGATTCAAGCGTTGCGGTTGAGAAGTCACAGGGTCAGCAGACTGCTCTGGAAAATCTCCGGGAGAAAATCCATCTCAAACGAATTGATGTAGATGCTTTGCACCTGACTATGCAAAAGCTTCATGAAGCCATTCAGCTTAAACATCAGGAGATGGCAATCCTGGAAGAACGCAACCAGGCTTTGAATCGCAGTATTCAACAATTGGAGGCCGATAAGGGCACGTTGATCGAAGTATTGCAGTCAGACACTCAGAACTTCGAAACCCTAAAAGCTGAAATTCAAAATCTCGAAACGGCCATTGCAGAAACCCAAACCGCGAAAGATGCCAGCTGGCAGAAATTGGATGCCAGCATAAAAGAACGTCAGAGCCTGGATAAGCGGCGGGGTGAATTGCAAGGTCAGTTGGTAGCTGCAGAAAAAGAATTGGTCGTCTTCCGCTCACGTCAGCAAGACTTAACTGAGCGCCTGGAAACATTCCAAAGCCAAAAGATCAACCATGCAAATTCGCTGAAAGAAATGGATCTGCAGGAGCAAGCTGCAAAAGAAAACCTGAACCATTCTGAGGAAGCACTCCATGGCATCGAATTAATTCAAAAGGAAATTGAATCCCAACGGGCAAAACTAAACGAGGAACGCGCAGAACTTGCGAAGCAGCTTGACCAGAATCTTACTCAAATAAATCGATTGAATGTTGAGAAAAACAAAGCCGGCAATCGCTTGGACCTGCTCAACCAAAGCCAGGCGTCACTTGCAGGCTACTCGGAAGGCGCAAAAGGCCTCTTGAAGCTGGCCGCTCAGAAGAAAACCCCTGGCTTGACCGACCTGGCAAGTAAGCTGGAAATTCCTCAGGAATATGAAGTAGCTATCGCCGCTGCCCTTGGTGAAGCCCTGGACGTGCTGGTTTTGGGTAATGGCACCAACCTGGAAGAAACCTTGCAGGGATTGGGCAGAGAAGTAAGCGATCGCGTGGCGGTTACGGGGCTAAACTGGGGCAGTAACAGTGGTCCGAAAATGCAAGAATCGGTTGAAGGCCTTATTGGCCTCGCCAGTGAGATTGTCAAAACAAGCAATGGTCTTGAGCCAATTTTGGAGCGCTTGCTTGGGAATTACTTGGTAGTAAAAGATCTGGCAGTTGTTGAAACTGCACGCAAAGCCAACCCGGCTATGAACATCGTCACATTAGCGGGCGAAGTCTATCTCAACAACGGAGTTGCTCTGCTTGGCAAAGTAAAAACGGGCGGCAAAGTTAGCTATCTGCGTACTCGTAAGGAATTGGAAGCAGAACTTAAGGCGGTTGAACTTGAATTTGAGAAAGCTGGGATTGTCAGCAAAGCCTTGCAAATTCAAAAAGAAGCTCTGCAAGCTCAGTTTGATCAACTCGCTCAAAAAGAATCAACCATTCGGGAAAAATATACAAGCTCATTGCAGACAAAGAACAGTGCCAGCTTAAGCCTGGCCAAGCTGAGCAATCAACGCGACTGGCTTAAGCGCCAATTGGAAACTCTGGAAAAAGAATTGACTTCCGCTGGTGAAACCCTGGTCAAGCTCGAAGGTTCTATCAGCGCAAAGGAAGCGGCAGTTAAAACGTTGATGCAGAATATCGACGAAATCCGCAATTTGCAGAGAGAAAGGCAGACTGACGACCTGCAACAAATTTTCAGTAACCTGGAGACAGAGCTTAAAGTGCTCAGCCAGCGCTTGACATTACGCCAGACTAGCCTGAAGGAAGCTGAACAGCGCCTGAAATCCGAGCAAATAAGGGCCTCAGACCTCGAAAGGCGCCTGGAGGCCAATGCTACAGCTGCACAGGTAATTGCCGAACAAATTAAGCTTCTCCGCGAAGGTTTGGAAGCTGCGAATGAGCAAGCAAAAGCCATGCAGTCTCAGGAATTGGATCCGCAAATCGCCGCACTCACAAAGCTTGAAAACGAGCTTGAAACCTTGCAAGCAGAAGTTAGTTCGAGCCAAAAAGAGCTTTCCAATCGCGATCGCTTGGTCACTCATTTCCAGTTGGAGCTTGCCCGGCAGCAAGAAAAACTGAACGCACTGCGTTCGAGGATCGATGACGATTTCGGTCTCATTGAATTTGAATACCGCAATACCTACCCTGTACTCACACCATTGCCCTTTCCGGACATGGTGATTGAGACGCTTTCAGAGGTACAGGAATTACCTGAAAGCATAGATGAGGAAATCAGGGAGCTCAAGGCTCAGATCCGGCGCATGGGGACTGTAAACGTGGAAGCCCAGTCTGAATATCAGGAAGTGAAACAGCGTCTCACTGACCTGACAACTCAAATCAAGGATCTGAATGCTGCCATTGAAGATATTAAAAAAATGGTCGTAGACCTGGATGAAATCATGCGCAAGGAATTCACGGCCACATTTAATGCTGTTGCCGTTGAATTCTCAAGGATGTTTGCGCGCCTTTTCAATGGCGGATCTGCTAAGTTGATCCTTTCGGATAACGAAGACCCCATTGAAGGTGGCATTGAAATTGAAGCCAGGCTGCCCGGTAAACGCGAGCAAGGCCTGGTATTGCTCTCCGGTGGAGAAAGAAGTTTAACCGCTGTGGCATTGGTCTTCGCCCTGCTAAAAATTTCTCCGACCCCGTTCTGTATCCTGGACGAAGTAGATGCGATGCTGGATGAATCCAACGTAGGGCGCTTCATTGATCTGCTCAAAGACCTTTCCCATGACACGCAGTTCATCCTGATCACTCACAATCGCAATACCGTCCAGGCGGCGGACGTAATTTATGGAGTTACGATGGGCAAGGATGGGGCAAGCCAACTCATGAGCCTTAAGCTGGAAGAAGTTGATGCGACTTTTTTGAAATAACCAGACTTCTCTTACGCAGGAATTGCTAATCAAAAAGAGACTGAACATTTTCAGTCTCTTTTTTTGTATCTAATCGAATGCTTTACTGAGTAGCCAGTCCTTGCTCAATGATTGTTTGAAGCTGTGGAGGTACTACCGGCTCGTTAGGAACCATCTCAATCCAGGTAGGTTCAATTGTAATGTCGCTGCGCTGGGCTTTTAATTCCTTTAACCATTCGGTAAATTTGGTGTACTTCATCTCCTCAAATTTCGTTTGGTCAACGGGGTTTACGGCTCGTCCGACAAGTTGGATCAGATGAAAACCGAATTGGGTTTGGACAGGAGCACTGATTTCACCTACTTGCGTAAGCGTGAAAGCGGCATTCAAGAAATCCTTATCCCAGTTTTGGTCTTCAAGACCCATCCAGCCGAGGTCACCGCCGTTATCCTTGGTGCCATCGGTGCTGTACGTTTTGGCGACTTCAGCGAAGTCAGCACCGGCTTTGATCTCATCCAGGGCTTTTTTAGCTTCGTCTTCAGTGGCAACGATGATGTGACGTACCCAAACTTGTTCCTGTTCGGGTTTCATATCTTTGGTTAATTCTGCCAGAACTTTGTCACGCAGCATTTGTGCATGGACGAGTTTTTCCATGTCATTGAGGGTCAAGCCATACGCTTTAAGCATATCGGCATAATTCTTGACTTCTTTGGCAAAGACCTGGGTGGTAAAGACCGTAGGCGTTGGTGTAATGGAGGGTATTGAGGTTGGTTCAGCGCTGGTGGGAGTTACCTGATCAGCTGCTTGTGTAGGCAATGCCTGCGCGGTTGCTGTTTCAAGGCTTGCAATTGCGGTTTCGGTGCTAGCAATCTGAGTGGGGTCAAGGGTTGGGACGGGGGTTGACGTTTCGGTTGGTTTGATGATTGCCAGTTGTGTTTCGGAGAGTGTTGGGGTGGCAACCGTTGTGGGCGTAATCGTTGGTACAAGGGTTCCATCCGGATAGAAATTGAAAACTTTTTGAATCTCGAGTTTTAACTCTTCATCAGAAACTTTGATACCAAGCTTATCAGCTTCTTCCTTGATCAACCGATCTTCGATCATGCGGTCGAGTACGGTTTTGCCATAATTGGCGGGATTGTTTAACTGGTCCACCAAATTTTTAGCAGTGGACATAAAGCTTCCGCCCATTGAACCAAACATTTGGCCGTATTCAGCGTAGCTGGCGGCCTGGTTCAGGGTGGTAAGCCGTGAATAGCGGACTTCGTTTTCAAATTCGCGAGCCGTAATTTTCTTGTCGCCTACGAATGCTACAGCCTTATTAGGCTGTATGTAGAGCTGATTCACCAGAGAATAGACGACCAAAACCAACACAGCCAGCAGGACTGTGCCGCCAATAATCATGATGGTACGAATCTGCCGCTGCTCTTTTTCCTGACGGACCATGTGCTTGCGGGTAACCAGCTTTGGCTGTTCGGATTGTTTTGCCATATTTTGCCTGTTTATTCTTTGTTGTAGTTATCGGTCCAAAGATCGCCTGCAAATGGGATCAGGGCGATGTGGCGGGCATTCTTCACTGCGGTCGCAATTTCACGCTGGTGCAATGCACAACATCCGGTTTGACGGCGAGGGCGAATTTTGCCAGTTTCATTGACATAACGGCCGATAATTTCGGTGTTTTTATAATCAATTTTGAGATTTTTATCTGAGCAGAATTGGCAGAATTTTGGTCTGGAAACATACTGGCGGCGATTGCCACCTTCTTTGTCACCACGATTTTCACGGGGGGTGTAAGGTCTTTCAGACATTTTTAGCTCCTCTTAGTCCACACGGACGATAATGTGGCGCATCACCTGTTCGTTGTAACCCAGGGCGCGTTTGATGTTGACAATTTCAGTTGGACTGGAAGTGAATTGGACCAGTACATAATAGCCTTCGCGGGATTTATTAATTGGATAGGCCAGCTTGCGTTTGCCCCACTTATCGGTTTTTGTTATTTCACCTTTTCCAGTAGAAATAAGTTTTTCGATCGTTTCGACAGCTGCCGCAGTGGCCGCTTCGTCCAGGTCTGCCTGGAGAATGTACACAAGTTCATAATTATGCATGCGTTCGAGGCTCCTTTCCTCGGGTTTGCTCCGTTTGGCCACCGTGGGTGGGTACGGAGTGGAAGGTTGGTATTCAGGTATCCCTGAATTTAACATGAGAAGTCTATCACTTTTTTATGGATAAACAAGAGGCTGACCCAAAAGCAAGTTGTATCAGCCTCTTTTTTGTTTAGATTCTGCA
>WOZB01000074.1 GCA_011620445.1 Anaerolineaceae bacterium
GGAACTGGCTTATTGCCAAAGGGGCAGAGCAGATTCACCCTCACCTTCCTGACTGTAAATAGCTTACAAAATTCTACATTCAATATACAAGGGGCTGAGGCAAGCTTCAGCGCCTCGCCCAGAATAAAAAAAAGCACAAGACCATTCACCCCAGCTTCGCGGACCCTCCTTGCCAAGGTGGGCTGATATATCATGGCATTGGAACTTGCAATTCTGTTTTACGGTAGGGGCGACCTGAGCTTTTTCGCGAAGTTCGCCCGCTTTTGGTTGCTCTTGTCCATTGCGAGTACAGTGGCGCAAGGCGCGATTGACGCTTACCTTGGGTCAATTTGCCTAAAATGATTTGGGTCATTTGCTGGGTTTGCAATGATGGCAGATTGGTGAAAAGCACACCAATCTCTCCCTTGTACGCGGAAGCCGTGGGGGGCTTCAAATACTAACATTGAACCCTTCTGACGTTGGGATGACAAGAGGGTAATCAGGATGACAAAAATCCTATTTTTGCGAGAAACCAGCGACGAAGTAATCAGTAGTGGGGGTTTAGGGTAACAGGAAAATGATAGATCCCTACTGACGTCGGGATGACAAGATAAGCGAGGAAGCATTCCGGCCTCACCAGCCCTGATTACGGTACAATTCACACAAATACAAGACCACCGAGGAATTATGCGCGTACTGATTATTGGAACTGGATATGTGGGGCTCAACACCGGCGTCGCCCTGGCTTACCTGGGCAACCAGGTCACCTGCCTGGACGTTAATGCAGAGCGCATCGCCCAGCTGCAAGTTGGCCAGGCGCCTTTCTACGAGCCGCACCTCGCAGAATTTCTGCCACTGGTAGCCAACAACCTCAGCTTTGCCAGTTCTTATGTTCAAATTGACCTGGCCCAGATGGATGTGGCCTTCATTGCTGTGGGCACGCCCTCCAACCCGGATGGCAGTGCTAACCTGGACTACCTGCATAAGGCCGCCGAAGATATCGCCGCCAACTTGCAGGAAGATTCGCAGCTGATTGTCATCAACAAATCTACGGTGCCTATCGGTTCGGGCAACTGGGTGGCCGCTATCATCCGCGAGCACTACCTGCACTTGCACCAGCAGAAGGCCAATGGGCTCATCAGCGTCGTTTCGATGCCTGAATTCCTCAAACAAGGGGAGGCCCTGAAAGACTCCTTTTATCCAGACCGCGTCATCATCGGGTCTGATAACCCCGAGGCCACTGAAAAGCTGCTGGCGCTCTACCAACCCATCATCCAGCAGAGCTTTGAAGCTCCATCCGGGTTGCCCAGGCCTGAGGGTCTGCAGGATGTGCCCGTCTTGGTGTGCGACCTGGTGAGCGCGGAAATGATCAAATACGCGGCCAACGCTTTTTTGGCCCTCAAAATATCTTACATCAACGAGATCGGCCGCCTGACCGCCAAAATCGGCGGGGATATCAAAGCCGTGGCGGCTGGCATCGGTATGGATAAGCGCATCGGCCCGGCCTGGCTGGACGCGGGCATCGGGTGGGGCGGTTCCTGCTTCGGCAAGGATACGGCGGCGCTGATTTCCACGGCGGCGGAATACCGGGTGGAAATGCCCATCATTGAGGCCGCGCGCGAAGTCAACTACGGCATGCGCAATGGGGTTGTGGAAGCTCTGCAGGACCATTTGAAGATCCTAAAGGGGAAGCGCATTGCCCTGCTAGGCTTCTCTTTCAAGCCAGACACGGATGATTTGCGCGACTCTCCCTCGGTAGATATTGCCAAAGGTTTGCTGCAGCGCGGCGCTGTTGTGCGAGCGCACGACCCGGTCGCCTTGAATAATGCGCGTAGCCAATATGGACACCTGGGAATTGAGTTTTGCGATACAGTAGCGCGAGCGGTGGAGGGAGCCGATGCCATCGTGCTGGCGACCGCCTGGCGCGAGTATTTGGAGATGGATTGGAGCTTACTGCCGCGCGTGCTGGTTTACGACGGCCGCAACGTACTGGATCGTGAAAAGTTGAGCGCGCTCGGTTTTGAGGTTATCTCGGTAGGCCGTTAGGGCTGGTTCAAGCGCGGTTTGCTGGTGGGGGAGCGGGTGTATAACCGCGGAAGTGAAAATGACCTCAAGGGAGGGGCACCGAAATTCAGGGAGGGCCTAAACCTTTGCGAAAAAGCGCAGCTCAAGTGACATTCTCGCAGACCTAGTGAGCACGCAAATTAGTGGAGAGATTCTCTATTTCCACGAAAAACGCTAAGGATTAGCGATGAATCCGAAGACCTAACGGAGGCCAATGAGACCTAAGACGCCGCTCACACAGGTAGGCACCCAAGCAGAAAGCTGCTCGCTGGATCTGCGCCTGCACATCCTCGGGCAGTTGCCATTTTTCACTGACATCCCCAAACAAGAGTTGCTCAGGATTAGCGCAAATTTCATTGAACGCGGATTTAGCCCATCTCAAGCAATTTACCGCGAAGGCAGCCAGGCTGAGCGCCTATTCGTATTGGCGGACGGTAAGGTAAAACTGCTCAAATTTGGCGCCAATAACCGCGAAGTGCTGCTGGGCATCCTGAAGCCGGGCGAATTCTTCGGAAATTTCACCTATATCAGCGGCGATACCTATCAAGAAACTGCCATCGCGCTCACCCAGGTCTGCACGCTCTCCATCTCCAACGAGGATTTCCGTGCGATCGTGGACCGCACCCCGGAATTCGCCATCCGCAGCATGCAGATCATGGCAGCGAGGTTGAATGCCTCCACGCAAAAGGTGCTGCAGTTGGGGTCCATGAGTGTGGAACAGCGCCTGGCCTTCACCCTGCTGGATCTGGATAAAAAGCTGGGGTTGGAGCGCGCGGGCGTGCGCGTTATTGACGTACCGTTGACCCAGGAAGAGCTGGCAAGTATGACCGCCACCACGCCAGAGTCGGTGAGCCGCTGGATGAGCCAGATGCGCAAGCTGGGCGTCATAAAAAGTGGGCGGAAGTGGGTGAGTCTGCTGAAGCCCGGCTACCTGCAAGAACTGCTCAATCCCCCTGCTTAATTTGGGCTGCACTTAATTGATTTTAATCAAGGAACTGCTTGCCAAAAGCCGGTATATTCAGCTCAGAACATCAAGCTCATACCGAGCATTATTAAAAGGAAGGAACTACCATGGGAAAAGCTACACAAGACCTACGCAACGAACACGATGCCATTCTGCACGTTTTCCAAATTCTGGATGCCATGCTGGAAGAAAAGGCGCAAAAACCCGAACCGCAGCTCAGGTTTGCTGGGGAACTGGTGAATTTTCTGAAGATTTTCGCAGATAAGTGCCACCACGGCAAAGAAGAGAACTACCTCTTTGCGGCGCTTGAAACCGCAGGCGTGCCCAATGCCAACGGCCCCATCGGCGAAATGCTGCGCGAGCATCAGTTGGGCCGTCAACACATCGCTGAGATGGAGGCCGCTTTGGATGGGCAAGACCTGGCTGCCTTCAAGCAAGCCGCGCGCGCCTACCAACGGCTGCTGCGCGATCACATCCAAAAAGAGAACCAGGTGCTTTTCGTCCTGGCAGACCGTTTGCTGGATGTGCAGAAGCAGGATGAGTTGTTCGAGAATTTCGAAGCCTGGGAAGAGCAGGTGATTGGCCACGGCGTGCATGAAGCCCTGCATGCCCAGATCGAAGCTTGGGGAAAAGAGTATTTAAAAGCCTGAGGGAGGGGTAGACAAACGTTTAGCCCTTATGGCAAATAGTTGCGCTTAGCCATCATAGGTTATGCTTATAGAAGCTAGGATATCTCAAATTAAGATAGATTTACTCGACAATTCCAAACCATAGTAGAATCCGTTTCACGTAAAATCCACAAAGGAGTTTCTGAATGCTTACTGATATGTTCTGTTTTCAATGCCAGGAAACGATGAAAAATACTGGCTGCACCCGGCGCGGCATGTGCGGCAAACCGGCCGATGTTGCCAACCTGCAAGATCTGCTGGTCTATCTACTGAAGGGGATTTCCTTCTGGGGCACCCGGGGTAGGGGCATGGGCGTCAATCACCCTGAAACCAACCTTTTTGTTGCCAAGGCGCTTTTTGCTACCATCACCAATGCCAACTTCGATCCGGATGCCTTCGTAGCCCTGGTCAAGGAAGCCATTGAGCGGCGCGAGGCCCTGCGCGAAGAAGCCCAGGCGAAATGCCACTCCCTGCACGGCACCTCTTGCGATGGCAGCGGCCCCGATTGGGCTGGCTGGACCCCTGAAAACTATCAGATTGAAACCCTGCTTGAAAAAGCCCATACTGTGGGCGTGATGGCGGATGAAAACGAAGACCCCAACCTGCGCTCCTTGCGCCAATTGATCACCTATGGCCTCAAAGGCATGGCTGCTTACACCGATCACGCCTACGTGGTTGGCGGTGAGAACGAAGACATCCTGCACTTCATGCAGGAAGCGCTGGAAGCCATCACACACAAGGATGCCACGCTGGACGATATGCTCGCGCTGGTGCAAAAGACCGGGGAGTACGGCGTCAAAGCCATGGCCTTCCTGGATGAAGCCAACACCAAACGCTTCGGCAAACCCGAGCCCACACTGGTGAATTTGGGCGTTCAGCCCGGCCCCGGCATCCTGGTGAGCGGGCACGACCTGCCCGACCTGGAAGAGCTGCTGCAGCAAACCGAAGGCACCGGCATCAATATTTATACCCACGGCGAAATGCTGCCCACCAACGCTTACCCTGCGCTTAAGAAGTACAAGCACCTCGTCGGCAACTACGGCGGTTCGTGGTGGCACCAGGCTGAGGAATTTGCCAGCTTCAACGGCCCCATCCTCATGACCACCAACTGCATCATTCCGGTCAAGGAAGCCTATCAGAATCGCATTTTCACCACCGGCATGGTGGGTTATCCCGGCCTCACGCACATTCCCGACCGCAAAGCGGGCGGCCACAAGGATTTCTCTGAAATCATTGCCCTCGCCAAGACTCTGCCCGGCCCCACCGAGCTGGAGCAGGGCACACTGGAGATTGGTTATGCCCACGACGCGGTTTTGGGTGTTGCTGACCAGGTGATTGCTGCCATCAAGGCTGGCGCCGTCAAGCATTTTGTGGTCATGGGTGGCTGCGACGGCCGCCACCCAACACGTAAATATTTCGCGGACGTGGCCAAAGCTTTGCCCGAAGATTGGATAATCCTCACCGCCGGCTGCGCCAAGTATCAGTACAACAAGCTGGGCCTTGGCAAAATCGGCCCCTTCCCACGCGTTATGGATGCCGGGCAGTGTAACGACAGCTACTCTCTGGTGGTGATTGCTCAAGCTCTGGCTGGAGCTTTCAACTGCAGCGTCAACGAACTGCCGCTTTCCTTTGATATTGCCTGGTACGAGCAGAAGGCGGTGATCGTCCTGCTGGCTCTGCTGGCGCTCGGTGTCAAAAAGATCCGTTTAGGACCCACACTGCCGGCCTTCCTCTCAGCGGATGTAGCGGACGTGATTGTAAAAACGTACGGCTTAATGCCTATCACAACTGCTGAGGAAGACGTCGCTGCCATGGTCGCAGGCAACTAAACCTTAAATCAATATACATGCCAACACGGCTGGTGAAAGGCCAGCCGTGTTTGATTCTGGGTCTGGGGTGCTGATCAATTTTCTAGAAATGTCCAGATGATTTTGCAGATGCCTTGACACACTCTCGAAATAATTCAGAATGGATCTCGCCAAAAGTAATATTTGCTATATCTTTAATGGCAATTAATCTTACGATTGGTCACTTAAAGCTTGGGTAGAAGGCTAAAATTAGAAGTATGACAGTCGAACTGAGTCAGGCAGAAAAGCAGATTCTTAAAGGCAGCCAGTGTGAAGCTGCGCAATTAGCCATGCAGATCATCATCCGTATGGCAGAGATTGTCGGCGCTCCTAAACTGATCGAAATCAGCCAGGCGCATATTGATGCGTGTACCATGCTTA
>WOZB01000160.1 GCA_011620445.1 Anaerolineaceae bacterium
CAACAAAGGAAAAGCTTGGCCTTCTGGTCAACAAGTATCTGAAGTGAGCATCGCCAGCGTCAATCAGGGCAGCATTCGTAAACCCAGATTTGTAATTTGGGCAATATTTTTTGTCTTTTTTTACTCGGCTACCCTCAGTGTTTCAACTGCCATCCGCCTGCACCAACCGGATTTCAATATCAAGTTCGTATTTTTCCTACCGTTCCTGGTGTGGCTGTTTTGGGTGCTCCTGATTCAAAAGACCCTTGAAAAGAAACTCCCAAACCGCGACCCGTTGATTTTTCCAATTGTGGCCTTGCTTTGCGGTTGGGGTTTGCTGAGCATCTGGAGGCTTTCCTCCGATCTCGGCCTGCTGCAAATGCTCTGGATGAGTGTTGGCAGCCTGCTGGTAATCTTAGCCATCAGGGCGCGCAACCTTACCCAAACCCTGAAGCGCTACAAATACATCTGGCTTGTTTTGGGCTTGGCTCTTCTTGGGCTTACCTTTGTAGTCGGTGTTAACCCCACTGAAAGCGGCCCGCGTTTGTGGTTGCGTTTCCTAAGAATTTACCTGCAACCTTCTGAACCACTCAAGCTGCTGGTGATTGTTTATCTATCGGCTTTCTTTGCAGACCAACTCAAACCCAATGCCAAACTTCTGGTTTCCATCCTGCCGACAATCATCCTTACGCTATTTATCGGCGTCTTGTTGGTGTGGCAGCGCGATTTGGGTACTGCTATTCTCATTGCCTTCCTCTATATCCTGATGATCACAGTGACGACACACCGCCGCAGGTTCCTGTGGATTTTTCTCCTGGTTCTTTTGGTTGTTGGAACAATAGGCTACTTTACACTGCCCATTGTGAAAGTACGCCTGGATGTTTGGTTGAACCCGTGGCTGGATACCCAGAATGCTTCCTACCAGCTTGTGCAGAGCCGCATTGCCATTGCAGCGGGTGGATTATCAGGTGCGGGGCCTGGCCTCGGCAGTCCTTACCTGGTGCCAATTGCTGTTTCAGACTTCATTTACACTGTTATCGCCGAAGAGTTTGGCCTGATCGGCGGTGTTTCATACCTCGTACTCCTCCTGTTGCTGGTTATCCGGGGCATGAATATCGCTTTGCGCTCTAAAACCAGTTTTGGTCGCTACCTGGCCTTTGGTCTTTCAGCATATATTGCCTTACAGACAATCATCATTGTCAGCGGGAACCTAGGGCTTATGCCGCTTACCGGCATCACTCTCCCCTTTACCTCTTATGGTGGATCATCATTAGTCACAAACCTGATCGCCATCGCCATTCTTCTGCGCATCAGTACTGAAAATAGCCCCGAAACTCTGCCGGAACAGACTCGCAAGCCATACTTGCTCATTGGGAGCATAGTCATGGTTTTATTCGGTCTGTTGATCCTCCGACATGCCCAGTTGGCAATCCTTGACCGTGAAAGCTTGCTTGCGAGAAATGAAAATCCGCGTTGGGCTGTTTGGGACCAACTTTCTCCACGCGGTAAGGTGGTCTCCCAAACTGGCATAACGCTGGCTGCCGTTTATGGCATGCCAGGTAATTTTCAACTTGTCAACCAGGCACCAAACCTTAGCCACACTCTGGGCTATGCCAGCGGTCTTTATGGCCAAACAGGGATCCAGAAGAGCATGTACCCATACCTCCGGGGGTTGATTCGCAGTGATTACAATCTTGCCTGGTGGCACGATCTGCTTTACAACCAACCGCCGCCTGGATTGGACGTCAAACTCAATATCAACTTGCGTTTACAGAATAAAGCCGATGAACTCCTGGGAGATAAAACAGGAGCGATTGTCGTTTTGAATGCAAAATCTGGCGAAATCTACGTAATGGCCTCTCACCCAGGTTTTGATAGCAACTTTCTCAATGAGCAGTGGGATACGTTGATGGCGTCGGAGGCTGCCCCATTGCTAAACCGCACAACGCAGGGCTCATATCCTCTGGGTACGCTCTCTCATTTCTTTTACCTGGTTCAGGATTTTCAGAATCCAGTTCTCGCTGGAATGGATTCTGATAAATCGCGGTACCTGGATTCGGAATGCCTCCTTGCCATGGAAGGCAGAGTAGAGACACTTGACCAACTGCGTTTTGGCTGCCCCTTGGACCCCAAATATGAACCAGTTAATGCGTATCTAAGAGATACGGTCAACCTGATGAAAACTTTCGGTCTGGATACGGTGCCGGATATTTTCCTGGAAGTTGCCGCTGCCAGCACGTTCCCTGAAGATTTATCCTCTTTATCAACCTCAACTCTGGCAGCAATCAAGGTGAGCCCAATGCAGATGGGCTTGGCGGCTGCAACTATCACAAACAAAGGCCTATTTTCTGACCCACGCCTGGTCAACAGCTATCTCGACGACGATGGTGAGTGGAAGACATTGGAAAATGTAATCTCCTCTTACCAGGCCATTCCTGAATCCATCGCGACCCAAATCCAGGACCGGCTTTCGGATGAAGAAGCCAATATTTGGTACCAGATGGGGCATAATTCAACTGAAGATCAGCCAAGCCTTACCTGGTTGATCGGCGGAAACACCAGTTCCTGGACGGGTTCACCACTGGCAGTTGCCATCCTGGTGGAAGACTCAGCTTCGCAGCTCGTACAGGATATCGCCCGGCAATTACTGAACCCAATCGATTAGAGAAAAAAAGAAGCTCTTTTGAGCTCCTTTTCAGATCAGACAATTTTTAGAAAGTGTCTTTTGCCTACTTGCAAAACGTCCCCGGGCTTTGGAACGTCAGTTTCAGCCTGCACTACCTGACCGTTAAGTTTCAGCCCATTCTGCTGAATGAGGCGCTTGACCTCGCCTTTGCTCTTAGCCAGGTTATTTGCCAACATAATTTCAGCAACGTTTTCCTCTAATCCGGCCTTATATTCAGGAATTTTGTCCGGTTGGTTTTTCTTCTGGAAGGTCTCCACAAATCTATCCTGTGCGGCCTGGGCTTCAGTCTCCCCATAAAAGAGTTCAGTAATGCGCCTCGCTAATTTCATTTTAGCGTCCCTTGGATGCATACTGCCGTCAGAAAGTCCCTGCTTGAAGGATGCAACTTCATCCGGTAGCCAATTTGTCGTGAGGGTTGCATAAAGGGGCATTACTTTGTCTGGCACGCTCATAACTTTACCAAACATATCAGCAGCATCCGTATTGATCGGGATGTAATTTCCAAGTGACTTGCTCATTTTCAGTTCGCCGTCAGTACCTGGAAGCAAGGGAAACGTAATGGGGATATTTCCTTTCTGACCGTAGTATTGCATCAATTTACGGGCAGCCATCAGGTTAAAGAGTTGGTCCGTACCTCCCAACTGCACGTCGCAATCGAGATGATGGGCGTCATAAGCTTGCATCAGTGCGTAGAAAAATTCATGCAAATAAATCGGCGTTCCTTCGGTTATGCGCTTATGGAAATTATCGCGGGCCAGAAATTGTTGAACGGTAAAAATTGAAGCCATCTTGAATAGTTCTTCAAACGTTACAGGGGCAAGCCAATCCGAATTGTAGGCTATTGTTGTTTTTTCAGGATTCAGAATTCTAAAGGCCTGTTGCGCATAAGTTGTGGCATTTTCCCGAACCTGTTCATCAGTGCTGACTGGCCGGGCTTTGTCCTTGTCCGGGTCACCAATTCTGGCAGTAAAAGTTCCAATTAAGAAAGTTACATCATGCCCCAAATCCTGGAAGGCGCGAAGTTTACGCATGGTGATAGTGTGCCCAAGATGCAAATCCGAGGAAGTAGGGTCGTAGCCGCAATAAACTTTCAGTGGCTTTCCGGTTTTAATCGAGTTTGCCAGGCGTTCCGTGAGTTCCTTACGCATCGCCTGGTAGACTTCATCATCACCGTAATCGGCACCCTGCATTAAGTATTCGACTTGTTCTTCCAGATTCATAATTTGCTCCTTGCAGTATATTTCCCCATTTTACCATCCCTTACCCATTGAAAAGCCCCGGTATTGCCGGGGCTTCCTCATGGTAGACCGTAAAGGTTTTACTCCAATTTCTTGAGCTCCTCAAGATCTTCATTCAGCTCTTTTTCAGAGCTTTCTTCCAGTTCAGATTCAGAATCTCCAAGCTCTGTCTCACCGGCGAGAATTTCAGGTTCCAGTTGCTTGATGGTTGACAGGTCCACACCTTCAGTTTCCAGTTCCGGGTCCTTGGGTTTTGCCACTAAATGCCGCACCAGGAGAGCTACAATAGCTGAAATGGCTACGATGCCCATCACAGTCTGGTTGATGTTGTAGCCAGATACCGCAGAGGGGTCAAGGCGCAAAAATTCCAGTCCGAAGCGAATAACAGGATAGAAAACCAGGTAAAGCAGAAAGATGTCACCTTTAAACAGAAAACGCTTTTTACGATTAGCGTTTACAAGCAGAAGCAAAATGCCAGCCGCTATCAGATTCAGGGCAAATTCATAGAAGAAGAGTGGGTGAAACCTTTCGACAGCCTCAAAACCAGGTAGTCGGTATTGAGGGTCTATTTTGATCGCCCAGGGCAAATTGGATGGACTGCCGTAAAGTTCCTGGTTTACGAAGTTACCCCAGCGTCCAACGCCTTGCGCAATGAGCAAGCCTGGGGCAATATAGTCAGCCCATTGACCAAAATGCATTTTTTTCTTCCGGCAATAAATCGCCATGGCGATAGCACCACCGATCACCCCGCCGGGAATACCGAGCCCGCCCTTCCAGATCTCAAGAATTTGGAGCGGATGTTTAAGATAATTTTCTGTGGTGATTCCCATGGCAGCATTGGAAGCTGAAGGTGTAAATACATGCCAAAGACGCGCACCGATAATACCTGCTATCAGCAACCAGGGCAGCAAATCCCAAATAGTATCACTTTGCTGGCCATCCTTTTCAGCCAATTTGGAGGCAAGCCATGCGCCAATCAAAGCGCCAGTAATGATAAACAGCGCATAAAAACGAATAAATAAAGGGCCAATCTGAATTCCTTGTGGCATCCTAACCTCTCGAGTTTTCTTCTTTAATTGCTTGCTCCCTGACATGGAAGAAGCGCTGCCAGGCAGTAAAGTTCGCCAGCAGCGCAATTATACCAAGTGCGATGAGCGGCAAACCGAATAGTAAACCTAATATCATTACAACAGTCCGTTCAATGCGGGTTAGTATACCAACTTTAGCTTCAAAGCCCAGGGCTTCAGCCCTGGCTCTTGCGTAAGATACCATTACTGACCCCATCGCGGCGATGAAACTGAGCAAAACGCCGTTAAGGTTCCCTTGTGAGGCAAAAAAATAGCCTAATCCAGTCAGAACCAATAGTTCTTCATAACGGTCTGTAAACGAATCCAGGAACGCCCCAAATCGGTTGGTTTGGCCTGAAAGTCTTGCCAATGCTCCATCAACAGCATCCATCGGGGAGAAAAGCGCTAAAAGTAGGCCGCCTATGAACAAATAACCATGAGCAAGCAGGTAGGCTACAAGAGTAGAACCGAGTAAACCCAGCAGGGTTACCTGGTTTGCCCGTACACCTTTTTGATAGAGTTGCAGGCTAATCTTATCCAAAGGTTCTTTAAAGGTCCTACGCAGAAATTGTTCGACGTTAAATTTGTTCAGGTTCATGCTGCCTCAGTTGTTGGATCTCGGATTTCTGGCAGGATCTCGCGGTCCTTGCCACCGCCTTGCGCCCGCCCAAGTACACCCCGGGCTTCAAGCTGGTCTACCAGCCAGGCTGCTTTAGGATAACCGATTCTTAGCTGCCGTTGCAAATACGAAGCACTTGCCCGTCTTTCTCTACGCACCAGTTCCGTGGCGTGGCGTATCAATACCTCATCGCCAGTCCCCTCTTCAACCGCACGTACCGTGGTCTCCCACGGAGCCTCTTCATCTTCTTCAGGCGCTGGAACAAACTGCGGTTCACTCTGCAGTTCCTCC
>WOZB01000163.1 GCA_011620445.1 Anaerolineaceae bacterium
GCAAAGGACTTAAAATCCTTCGATGGTGACACTGTGTGGGTTCGACCCCCACCCGCCCTACTTTTCCTTTTCGTTGTGTTATGATTTTCGCGTATGTCTGCATTGAGAACCACTCATCCTGTTAGCCGTAAACCGGTCACTTTGCTGGTTCTCATCACCGTCTGCTCTTTACTGATTTCAGCCTGCCAGAGGGCAACCCCACCCCCCGACCCAACCGCCACACCCACACCGCAGCCTACCTTCACGCTCCAACCCACCATCCTAATCGAAAACGGCACTCAAGTTATCGTTGCCCAACCCGCTAACCCCACCCCGACCCCCAATTTTGAGATTCCTAACCCGGTAAGGATCAGCGAGCTGCAATTCTTCCAGCGAGACTTACAAGTACAGGTCATCGCCAAGCTGCAGAACATTCAGAAAGATGCGTTGCTGCGTGATATCAGTTACGAAATCATTCTGCTTGATAGCGACGGCAACCGCCTGACAAATGCTTATGGCGCTGTAAAATACCTCTTCCCGGGCGAAACCACGGGTGTCGTGACGACCGTTGACTTAACGCCTGGCTTGACTGCCACCAACTTGCAGATCCAGATTACTGGAGGCAAAGAGGAGCGAGGTCAAAAATATACCCAACCCTTCACGCTTAGTTGCAGTACCTCAAGCGCCGTCCCCGAGGGTCAGATGGCTACTGCCTGGCTTAAAAACGGCGATGCTTTCACCTATACGCAAGGTATGCTCAGCGCAATCGCCTATAACGATCAAGGTGAAATTATCTGCGGAGGGTCCAAAGCCCAGGAATTTATTCCCTCAAAGGAAAAAATCGGCGTTTCTGTGCCGCTTTTGGATTGCCCGGAACCGCCGACAGTCGTTGATTTCTATGCTTTCCTTACCCCGCAATCAGCCGCTCTTGAAGACGGCCAATGGCAGAAAAACATCGCGCACAGTCGATGGGGCTTTATCGTCAATGGAAAAAATCAACTGACCGGCGGCGTGGAGCTAAAGAACCTGACCGATCGCACACTCACAAATAATTATTTCATCCTGACCGCAGAAGATGCCTCAGGCAAAGTTTGCCTGGCTGAAAATCAATTCCTGAATGCGCTTTGGCCTTCTGAGGAAACTGTTTTTTCCTTCGGAATTTTCGATCTGCCAGTCGACTGCGAGCCGCAGACTGCTCACCTTAGCGTAGTTCCAGGGGAATTTGGCCTCAACCCGCTGGCGTATAATCCCCTGGTCACCTCGAATGCAGCCCTGAGCATCGTCGAAGGGCAGGCAACGGTAAAGATGCGCCTTGTCAACAATCTCAACACCAGCATTTCGAGCGCGTCAGTGTCTGTATTATTAAAGGACCCTGGCGGTAGAATAGTAGGAGCTGGCAAATTGTACACAGATATTATCCCAACAAGTGGCATGCTCGAAGTGGAAGTGCCAGTCATTTTCAGCGGTGATGTCAACACACTAAAACCAAGCGCTTCAGCGACTATTCCTGACGGCGTAATCATAGGTAAATAAGGAGTATTATGTCAATCAAGACGAAACCAGGCCTACGTCGATTTTCGGTAACTAAAATCTCGCCAATAAACCCAGTACCTTCAGATATTGATATCGCGCAAGCCGCGGTATTGAAACCCATCGCACAGGTTGCGGAAGAATTGGGGCTGTTACCTGAAGAACTTGAACTTTACGGCAACTACAAAGCCAAGATCAAACTTGATGTTCTTGAGAGGTTGAGCGATAGACCTGACGGAAAGTATATTGATGTCACTGCAATTACCCCTACCCCGCTGGGTGAAGGCAAAACGACCACTACGGTCGGGCTTTCCCAGGCCATTGGGGCGCACTTAGGCAAAACGGTGCTCACCTGCATCCGCCAACCCTCACAAGGTCCTACCTTTGGCATCAAGGGAGGCGCAGCCGGAGGCGGCTACTCCCAGGTTATCCCGATGGAAGACTTCAACCTGCACCTGACTGGCGACATCCACGCCATAACCGCGGCCAACAACCTCCTGGCTGCAGCCATTGATACCCGCATGTTCCACGAATCTCAGCAGACCGATAAGGCTTTATTTGACCGCTTATGCCCGAAAGATAAAAAGGGCAAGAGGCATTTTGGTGTGGGCATGCAGGGCCGCCTGAAGAAATTGGGGATTACCGAAACCGACCCGGAACTTTTGACTGATGAGCAAAAAGCAAAGTTTGCCCGCCTGGATATTGACCCCAGCACGGTAACCTGGCGGCGCGCGGTGGACGTCAATGACCGCATGCTGCGAGGTATCACCGTCGGGCAAGGCCCTGAAGAGAAGGGCTTTGAACTCAAAACCAATTACTATATCTCTGTTGCCTCAGAAATGATGGCCATCCTGGCCCTGGCTACCAGCCTGGAAGATATGCACGATCGCATTGCCAGCATGGTGATTGGGCTCAGCCGCAGTGGTGAACCCGTAACCGCTGATGACCTTGGCATCGCCGGCGCGTTGACTGTATTGATGAAAGACACGATCAAACCCAACCTTATGCAGACGCTCGAAGGCACGCCCGTACTTGTGCACGCGGGTCCGTTCGCCAATATTGCCCACGGCAACAGCTCAATCATGGCGGATAAAATCGGCTTGAAACTAGCAGATTATGTCATCACGGAATCCGGCTTCGGCGCGGATATGGGCATGGAAAAATTTTTCGATATCAAATGCCGTTACTCCGGCAACCGGCCCAACGCAGTGGTGTTGGTGGTGACCGTACGCGCGCTCAAAATGCACGGAGGCGGACCCAAAGTAACCGCGGGGGCCCCGTTGGCACCTGAATACACCAACGAAAATCTAGAGCTGCTAGAAAAAGGTGCGGGAAATATGCTAGCCCACATCAACATCGTCAGGAAGTTCGGCATTCCAGTCGTGGTGGCACTCAACCGCTTCCCCACCGACACAGACGCTGAGCTTGAGTTGGTCAGGAAGATTGCCAAAGCCGAAGAGGGGGTGGTGGATGCCATAGTTTGCGACCATTTCTCCAAGGGCGGTGAAGGTGCGATAGAGCTTGGCAAAGCAGTCATCAAAGCCGCTGAACTCAAATCTGACTTCAAATTCCTGTACCCGCTCGAGAAATCCATCAAGGAAAAGATAGAAATCATCGCGAAGGAAGTTTACGGTGCGGATGGTGTGGATTACAGCGAACTGGCTGAGAATCGCATCCGCGAATTTACCCGATTGGGTTACGATAAGTTGCCAATCTGTATGGCAAAAACCCACCTGAGCCTGAGCCATGATCCCGCCCTTAAAGGTGTGCCCAAAGGCTTCAGAGTTCCCATACGCGATGTCAGCGCATCCATCGGGGCCGGGTTCCTTTACCCCCTGCTGGGAACGATGAGCACAATGCCTGGTTTGCCAACCAGACCAGCCTATTACGATATCGAAATCGATTTCAAAACAGGTAAAATCTTGGGATTGAGCTAAACATGGAATGGAGCGGTGAACCCGCTCCATTTTTATTTAATTTAGAACACGCAAAAACATTGGGCAGAATCGTTTGGCAGCCTCCATGAGTTTCATTTCCTTCAGTTTGCCTACGGCGTCTTCTGGTTATCATTTCTCCTGACAAACTGTATCAGCTAAGCCGCTGGATAAATGTTCTTATTTGCTCCAATAAAGTAAAATAATCATACGGTTTTACGATAAGTAATTAACGAATAATTGTCTGATTATTCGTTATAATGCTCAACATTACTACAAGAATTGCTTTTCAGGGATTTTGAAAAGAAGGAGTTCAACGTGAATTATCTTCCAGCAAAAGAACGTTATGACAATATGATTTATAACCGTTGCGGTCGTAGTGGCTTGATGTAGCCGGCACTCACGTTAGGATTATGGCAACGTTTTGGAGGTGTGGAACCGTTTGAGTCATCACGTGAGCGCATCTTACATGCATTCGACCTTGGGATAACCCACTTTGATTTAGCAAATAACTATGGTCCTCCATATGGTTCTGCAGAGGAAACTTTTGGCAAAATCCTAAAACATGATCTTGCACTCTTCCGTGATGAGCTTGTAATTTCGACTAAAGCCGGCTATGACATGTGGCCTGGTCCTTATGGTAATTGGGGTTCGAGAAAATACTTGATTGCCAGTTTGGATCAGAGTCTGAAACGAATGGGTTTAGATTATGTGGATATTTTCTATTCACACCGTTTTGATCCCGATACCCCGCTTGAGGAAACGATGGGCGCACTAAATCAGGCTGTGCGACAAGGTAAAGCATTATATGTTGGCATATCATCCTACAGCCCCTCAAAAACTCGAGAAGCAGCGAGTATTCTGCGTGGTCTGGGTACACCCTGCTTGATCCACCAGCCATCTTATTCTATGCTAAACCGTTGGATTGAAGATGAATTGCTCGATGTGGTTGATGAGGAAGGCATTGGAGTTATCGCCTTTTCACCCTTGGCTCAGGGTATGCTTACTGACAAATATCTAAACGGAATCCCGAAGGGGTCTCGTGCCGCGGAAGCTGGTTCACTCCAGCAGTCTTTTCTAAACGAACAAAACATGGAGAGGATTCGTAGTCTTCGTAAGATAGCACAAAATCGCGGACAATCTCTTGCACAAATGGCATTGGCCTGGTGTTTGAGGGATAAAAGAGTTACCAGTGTTTTGTTTGGAGCTAGCAGCATTGATCAATTGGAAGACAACGTGAAAGCCCTAAAGAATCTGCATTTTAGTGATGATGAATTGAATGAAATCGACAGATACGCCAAAGATGGTGACCTAAATCTATGGAGACGTTCAAGCCAGGTGGAATAAATATTTCGTTTTCCGGTGACAGAATTTACCTGATTAAGAGTTTTTACCTGCATGAACTGAACCCTAGAAACTAAACAAGAAAAAGAAAGCACCTTTTGAAATAACAAAAGCAGGTGCTTTTTTTTCTGGAAAAACGGATTGGTTCACGATACTTTATTATCAAAGCTCAGAGCCTTACACCTTCGCGATGAAGGCATACCCCGCGAGGAAATTACTTATGGGCTTTGGATAAAAGGATCAAACTGATTTTGAAATAGGCTTGTCAATATCAATTGGAAGGCCAAGCAGAACTCTGCAAGAAGGCAAACACACAGCCAAGGGAATTTCTCCTCTCACAAGAATCCATTATCGCTAGACTGGCATTGTAGAATGAGTTTGTAAAGAGATTCCATACCGAGTTGAGGAAGTTGGCAACCATCAGGTGCGATATCAAGGTATCGACCTTCCAAAAGTCTTTGCCACCATTTTTCAATCTGCTCGTACACTTTGTCGTGCAATTAGCTGACCGTTCCAGCACTCAGTTTGGCGTCCCAGAGTAAACTGGTGATCTCTTCGATCCGTCTGGCGGACACCCCAGCCAGGTACATCTCCACCAACGCTTCTTCAATGCTTGTTTCCCGGCGTTGGTATCTTTGAATGATTGCTGTTTCAAATGTCAAGGTGCGCAACTTGGGTACTTCCAAGTCCACTTCTCCTGCACTCGTCAACAACTTGCGTGGATGGTGTCCTGTCAGCCTTCTATGCGCTCATATTTCCGCGCTTTGGTCAGCAGATCTGCTTCAGTGTCCAGCCAGTTCTTTCAGTTCGGTTCTATTCGCCCGCTTATTAAATTGTCAATCTCATTTGCCATGCTTCTGTACACTTTGGTTGGTTTGGTTTCTCAACTTCATCTTACCAGGCGTTCAAGACCGTATCCTTTTTAAGATGCGCGAAACTTATCTTACCTTATCCTATATTATTGGCTTTATCATTCTGGTAAATCAAATTTTTATAAAATTTAAATAAGTGACGGCTATATTATGGTAGTGTCACGCCTTATGCGGCAGTTAGCCTGAGAT
>WOZB01000110.1 GCA_011620445.1 Anaerolineaceae bacterium
TGGCCGCAGAGCTGAGATATTCGTCTTTTGCTACTATAGCCTGATTTTTCCACCCCCCCTGCTCCCGTCATAGAGTGATTATTGCTTGCGATAATGATACTTATCATAACCTACCAAGTAAATTTTGCGCTAAGCCCTCCCCTTCTCTATGGTCCTAAATTTTTGAAAAGCTTTTTGATATTTAGAATTAAATCAGTTTGGGAATTGTTTCTTGAAAACCTGCCAGGCACCAAGCCAGGGTTCACCAATGCGATTATTGGGTTTGATCTCCACGCGATTCAAATGCTGCGCAATGATGGCAAACTCAGAAGCCAAAGCAGCCCAATCTTCTTGGATCAAACTCCTGGTTATATTTTTACGACTCTCCCCCACCCACTGCCAGTCCATGCGAAAACGATCAGCCTTGAGCCAGTAATCACGTTTTTCCCAGGCAATGGCGCTTGATTCAATTGATTCCTGGATCTTTTCCAATGCCAGCACAACAAAGGCTGCCAAATCCAGACTCAACGCATTTGGAGCTGCCTGCCGCATCAAGGTACGGATTGCCAGCACAATTGAACGACTCAAGCGATTGCGAAGAGTTGTTCCGCTTTCAACAGTGGTGATTGGGCTCATAAGGCGCTATTATATCGAAAACCGGCAGATGCAGAACCCTTCTTTGCTTTCAGTTTCAACGAATTGTCAAATTCAATGCATCTCAAATTGTGATCTCTATCAGGTTGCCTTCAGAATCCTGAATGAGGCTTTCATAATACCCGTCACCAGTCGTCCTGGGTCCGTTGAGCACCAGCACACCATCATCTCTGAGTTTTGATGTCAGCAAATCCACTTGCTCCTTGGAACCGACAGAAAACGCAACGTGCACAAAACCCTGAACTTTCACCCCAAGAGGTTTTTCCCGCATCTCAGGCCAGGACATCAATTCGATCCGGACTCCGTTAGTGCAGGATAAAAAACAGGTCTCCAGCCCAGTTCTCGGATTTTTATAATGAGGCGTTTTTTCCTCAACACCAAAATAACGAGTAAAGAAGCTGACAGCGCCTTCCAGGTCTCTCACGTTTATGGCAATGTGGTTTATTGTAATCATGCGGCTGCCTTTATGGCCTCCAAAAGAGGCTTTATGGCTGCCCGATCGCAATAATCAAGAATCGGGTAGCCTGCAATTTGTTCGACTGGTTTACCGGCTTTTAGAGCTTCCTTGCGTTTGGTTTTGGCTTCTGCACGTAGAACCATCTTCATGATTAGTTTTTCAATACCCTTCAACTTATCGATATCCAATCCCCCCATAAAGTAGAACCAGGGAATTTTGCGATTGCTATCATTCAGATTGGCTTTGTGACAGCGTTCAATATCTGCTGAATTTGAAGGGGAAAGTCCTACTGCGAAAACGAAAACGTTTTGATTTTTTTTCCGATCTTCCCTTTTCAGGAATTTCTTGAGTCCCACGACCCAACCTGCGTGAATGGGACCTCCGTACACGATCGTTTTGGCAGCCCCCACCATCGCAGATTGTAGGTTAGAAAGAGGAATAGCTTCGCATTGGAGTTCCTCAGCTATCCACTCAGCATACCTCCTGGTAAAACCGCTTTTTGATGAGTAAACTACCAGTTGATCATTCATGTATCCCTCACATCGTATGAAAAACTTTATCCCAAATCCAACTGGAAACGCCGTATTTGGCATTGTGGGATTTAAAATGGTGCTCCATGTGATGTTGACGCAGTTTTCTGAAGTATTCACCCGAAAGCGAGAAATGATGCAGCGCGTAATGCGTCATATCGTATATCAAATATCCCGTCATAAAGCCAGCAAAAAGGCCGGGGACTATGAAAGTTAAGCGAAGGAGATTCCCCACCAAGTAGTTAAAAAGCAAGTAAAAAACGGCTGCCAATGGCAGACTGACCACAGGCGGCATCACCAGGCGCGATTTTTCCCGTGGTTCCGCGTGATGCACTCCATGCATCAGGAATAGCAAGCGTTTCATTTTTTCAGAAGGGTTTTTTGGAGAGTAATGAAAGACGAAGCGGTGCAGCAAGTATTCGGTTGGCGTCCAGATCATTAAGCCGAGAATCCAGGGAAACAGCACACGCACAACAAAGTCTCCTTGGGATTCGCGTATCCCCCACACCAGAAAATAAGCAATTATTGCGCTAAATAGAGCCAGGACTACCAAAGGATTGATATGTGTGAAGAATTCAAGGAAATCAGACTTAAATAACCGTATCGATCCTGTACCATTTTCCGGTGATAATTTCTCGCTCATTTTTTTTCCGATTCTAAATATTTTTTTCGATGATTATAAATTGTTGTCTCCAGCCAGGCTAATACAGCTTGTATGCCATCTTTGCGCTGGGAGTGAAAAATTATCAGATCAATTGAGCCTTCTGTAGAATTTCATCGATTATTTTTTTCTGCTCTTTCCCGATGTTCAGAAGCGGCTTTCGTGTGTATCCGCCTTTGAAACCTAGCAGGTCGCAAGCATATTTCAAGCCAGGCACACCAAACTGGGCGGTAACCGCTTCGTTAACAGGGTAAAGGCGCTTGTAAAGCGCCAACGACTCCGCCTGCCTGCCTTCATCAAATAGGGACTGCACATCCACACAGGCTTGTGGGCAGCAATTGGCCAATGCCATGATAGAGGCCTTTATACCAATCTGCAATGCCGGGTTCCAGGCAGATGCTGTGCCAACCAGGAGGTTGAATTCCGGGTCCAAGCCGCTTAGCTGGAATTTGATTAACTGGGCGATATTCCCAGAGCTGTCTTTCATACCCAGGATATTTGGGTGCGTACTTAAGTTTGAAACCACGGATGGGCTGATATTAATGTGAGTGAACTTGGTTACGTTATAAATAAGGATCGGAATATCAGCATTATCCGCGACATCGGTAAAGTACTGCAGTTGGGCCTCATCACCCATCGCATCACCATAGTAATTCGGTGTCAAGAGCAAGGCAGCCCGGGCTCCCAGATGTGCCGCCTTGTTTGTCAAATAAATCGTATCGCGTGTGGATTCCAGGCCTGTACCAGCCAGCACCAATTTACTTCTGTCAACTGACTGAACTGTAATGTCGATGAGCTTCAGTTTTTCCGCTTCATTCAAATATGGTGTTTCACTGTTTGAACCGGCAACCAAAAAACCTGAGAGGCTGGTTTTGTTCCACTTTTCGAGGTTAAATTGAAATGCTTCATAATCAACGTCCCCATTCTCTTTGAAAGGGGTAATCATCGGGGGCAAAACGCCTTTTATTTGGAATTTTGACATGCTTCTCCTGCTGCCATTTCGCAAGTTATTTGGCTGAGGTTTCCATTTCTTTCAGGTAAATGCCAACCGCTTTGCCATACTCAACTTCATACCCGATTCTGCGTAAAGCTGTCTCGAAAGCTGAGAGCAAGACTGTCAGATCGTTTTCATCGATGTTTCCCATATGGCCAACCCGTACCATTTTGCCGGCATAGGGGCCCAGACCGCCAGCGACATTCACACCCAGGTCAAGCATCGCATTTCTAAAAGGCAGGTCTGGCACGCCCTCCGGGTAAACCAGGTTGGACAACGTCACCGCCCGGTGATCCGCTTCAGCGAGGACTGTAAAGCCCAGTGATTCAAATGCCTTTTGGACCGCCCTGGCATTGCGTTCATGCCGTTCGTATCGGGCTTTCAGGCCCTCTGACTGCAAGATTTCCATGGATGCTTTCATCGCCCAAACCAGGTTGATAGCGGGCGTCGCGAAATATTTGGAAGGCTCTTGCATGATGGGCAGCCATTTTTCATAGTCGATGTAATATTCGGGGATAAGCCCAAGGTCTTTACGTCGTTGCAACGATTTTTGATTTGCCCACAAAACAAACATCCCAGGGCAAACACCAAAGGCCTTTTGTGAGGCAGTAAACATCACATCGATATTCATTGCTTCCATATCAGCATACTCGCCCCCGGTTGCTGCCACGCCGTCCAGGATATAGATAGTCTCAGGGAATTCCGCCACTAATTTGCCGATCTCTTCAACTGGCGCTCTTACACCCGTGGAGGTATCCACGTGTGAAATAGTAACGGCTGCATAGTGTTTTTCACTTAGCTGCGCTCTTATCTTTTCTACAGGCACAATCTGACCCCATTCAGATGACAAGACGTCGGTATGCAATCTCTTCCGGGAACAAATCTCAATAAAACGATCGCCAAAATAGCCGTGGCTGACGATTAAGACATTATCTCCAATCTTTGTGTTGTTGGAAATTGCCATCTCCATTGCCAGTGTGCCAGTGCCAGCCAGGGGGAAACATTGCCCGTTACATGCATATAATTCCTTGAGCCCATCTATCAATTCCTTATAGTCTCGGACAAATGCGGGATCTCCAAAAGCTTGTACTTCTCTGCCCATCTGGTATCGAATTGGCTCAATTACGGGGGTCGGTCCGGGTATCATTACACGTTTCTTGTTATACATTTCTCTCCGTCGGTTTGAACAATCTATCGCATCAATGACAATTAATATTAGTCTAACATCACCATTCGTTTTCTCAGTCGATTTGACTCTTTTTGCAAGATTCCTTTATTCGAAAAGCCTTTGCGTTTCCGGGAAAAAACAAATGTAAAAACGCATTAGTGGATTTTTTGGTGTATTTTTTTTGACCTGCTCCCAAATCTTGCGTATAATTATTTTTTTGTCGGGGAAGTGCTGGAATTGGCAGACAGGCATGACTTAGGATCATGTGCCGCAAGGCGTGAGGGTTCAAGTCCCTCTTTCCCCATGCTTACTATCAACCTTGTGAGGATAAATGAAAATTCAAAAAACTTATACTGATGACCATCAGGTCAAAATCACGGCTGAATTTGATGCCGAGTCCTTTGAACAATTTAAGCAACGCGCTGCCCGAAAAATATCCCAGCGCACCCGTATTCCCGGTTTCCGCCCTGGTAAAGCCCCCTATGGCATGATCTTGCGACAAGTTGGCGAAGCCCAGGTTACATCGCAGGCTATCGAAATGCTGGTGGATGATGCCTACCCCAAGATTCTCGAACAGGAAAATATCAAAGCCTACGGTCCGGGTAATCTGGAAAACGTAGTCAGTGAAAACCCTCCAGTTTTTGAGTTTTCCATCCCTCTGGAACCGGAAGTTGAACTAAAGAATGTTGAAGATCTCAAGAGCGATTACGAACCCGAAGCAGTTTCAGATGATGAGGTCAACAATTTCATTACCTCAACACGGCGCAATGCTGCGACAATTGTGCCTCTCGAGAGCCCGGCCGCTGAAGGAAACGTGGTCTACATGACCCTGAGCGGTACTGATACAGAAGCCGAAGGCGAAGCTGCCCAGGTCATCAAAACCAGCCCTAATCAGGTATTGATCCCCAGCAAAAAAGAACAACCCAAAATGGAATGGCCATTCGAAGGTTTTGCCCGCTCACTGATCGGCCATAAAGCTGAAGAAACCCTTGAATTTGACCACTCCTTCGATGCCGACTACAACGATAAAGACCTGGCTGGCAAGAAGGTTCATTTCACAGTCAAGATTGAGTCCGTCAAGGGACTCGAGCTTCCAGAAATGAATGAGGAATTCCTCCAAACAGTTGGCGGGTTTAAGACCATAGAAGATTTCGAAAATTCGGTCCGGGCACGCCTGGAAGCAGAGAAATCCGAGACATACGATGATAAGTATTACCTGGCGCTTGTCGACCAACTGCGTAAGGATGCTGATCTCAAGTATCCTCCCCAGATGCTGGCGAATGAAGAAGAACAGGTGCTCCATCGCATCGAGCACGACCTCAGCCACCGCC
>WOZB01000290.1:0-1193 GCA_011620445.1 Anaerolineaceae bacterium
TTATATGGACAGTTATTTCTATTTAAAACCGGTACAATTAACGCATGAAACTTTCTGTGACACAAAAAGACATCGATTATTGGGTAGAAACATTTCTGCCTGGCAAAGACATCTACTACCTGGATGACGGTTCTGAATTTACAAATCTGGAGGGCACCGAGGTCCTGTCTGTGGCTGAACTCCTGGCACACCCAAATTATGGCAGCTTCACCTATGCCAACGCTTATGAATATGGGAAATTAGATCCTGCCAAAGTGAAGAAGGTGTTGGTTGCCCAGCCCAACTGGTTTGCGGCTTTACCCATGCAAGAGCGGGCGAAACTTTTTCGCCTGCAGGTGCAGCTTGGGCGTGGGCTGGTATTTGGGGTGGACGTTTTGCCCGGTCATGCTTTCAAAAAAATGATCGAACATGCCGGGGTAGACGGCAAATTGGTGCTCAATCATTTCTTATGGAATCGACTGGATTTGAACCTCCAACAGCAGACTGCTGAACGCGTGGCACGGCATTGGGACAATTTTGAATGTGAAATCTGCCCGGAAGAAGCGCCAGCCTGGGTGAAAACGCGCGCGAATAGCTTCATCCACATTGAAGGCGCCAACAGTTTTGGGGCGTCCTTGTTCGGCGCTTCCGGCGAGGCAGACTGGCTGGAAAAATGGGTCTCGCCTGCGGAATTCCGGCTTGGATTAACGGCTCTCGTCTATCAGCAAGTTGACCGCGGCCACCCTTTGCCCGCGGATATTACTGTTTTCTACGATGAATTCGAACTGGAACAGCATGCCTGTTATCAGCTGACTGATAATTTGGTGCTGAACAAAAGCGGCCAAAACAAGTATCACGCCTTGAAAGTGACCAGGTACGATCAGGTTTTAGAGGAGCATCCAAATCTCAAACTACACCACTTCGCTTTGGTGAAGCGGTAAATCATTTAGTTTGGCCTGGACAGCTCTCTGTCATTAACCATGTTTCTTCAAATAGTCATCCAGGTGGTCCAGGATCGCCTTCCAACCTGCCCGTTGGGTACCTGGGGGCATTACATCTTCACTGTCAAAGGATTCAAGAATCCTGGTTTTGCCTGCACCAACCTCGATTAAGCGAATACTCACTTTACGGTTGTCCTCCAAAAAGTAAATGATTTGTTTGGGCTTTCAAGCAGTTTGAAGGTGCCTTCATAATCAAATGAATTTTTACCTTTT
>WOZB01000290.1:1293-5751 GCA_011620445.1 Anaerolineaceae bacterium
CCCAGCGGCAAGGAGGCTGCCACTGTAAACATGCCCGCATCCACAATCTCTGTAATCTTCAAGTCCACGCACAGGCTTGCCAGGAGGTAGGCATCGATAGGGGTCATGTGCCAGCGTTCCGAGATCAAGCCCACCATGTCACTTGTGGCAGCTTGCGCGGCTTTGTAAAGGTCAGGTTCAATGCCCATGGTGCTGATGAAACCCCTGGTATCCGTATGGGGCAGCAAGGGTGAAAGCGTTGTAAAGCGGGGAGCACGCAGGTTCTGCCCCTTCAGCAGGCTAAAACGCAGCGTGGCCCCCAGGGGCGCCTCAAGCGCAGTGACGCAGATTTCACCATCACCCTGCGCACCGTGCCCGTCGCCAATAGAGAAAAGCCCGCCTTCAACCTGAACAGGCAGGTAAAGCGTGGAGCCTTTGCGGATGTGGCGCGTGTCCATATTGCCGCCGAAATTTCCGGGCGGCATGACAGCCAGGCTTTTAGCCCCCGCCGGGCAAACGCCCATGGTGCCAAAAAATGGTGCCAGCGGCACATGGATATCCTCGCGAAAGGGAATATATTTGCCGTTGGAAATATCAAAAGTGCGGAAATATGGGTCTTTAAAATCCTCGCTCAGCAAACCCATCCCAGTCAGAACGGCCATCCATCCCCAACCCCTGGTCTGGATATCCAGCACTTCCACTGCCAAAGTATCGCCCGGTTCAGCACCTTGCATGTAAATTGGGCCTGCCAGCGGGTAGCAGAGGTCAAAATTCAGGCTGTTAAGGTCACTCACAGTGGAATTTAGATTGAGCAGACCATTCGAGAAGTCTTCCACCTCCAGCGCAACTGTGTCTCCATCCTTTACCCGCAGAAGCGGTTGGTGACGGGCATCCCAGAGTAAATGGTATTCCTGCCGGCTGATCTGATAATGCGCCATGGATCCTCCAAGAACGAAAGAATTGAGCAGAATCTTTGCCTACACCAGCGATTATATCAGCACATAAAATTGCCCCGGCAGCAGGCTGGGTGCGCCACTGCCCGGTAGATTAAAACAAGAAGCGGGCAATTTATGGCCCGCTTCTGCCTGCAACTGCAATATCAGAGCGATTCTAGCTTGGTGACCATCTCATTAATCAGGTCAAAACCGCCCTGCCAGAAGGCTGCCTGGCTCACATCAATGCCGGCTTCCTTGAGCAGCTCCACTGGGGCAACTGAACCGCCAGCCGATAGGATACGCAGATACTTGGGTTTGAAGCTTTCGCCCTGCTCCTGGTACATCTTATAAAGCGCGAAGACCAGCAATTGCCCAAAGGCATAGGCGTAAACGTAGAACGGCGTCCCATAAATATGCGGGATGGATACCCACTCATACTTGAATTCATCACTCACCTCTACAGCGTCGCCAAATTGCTCCCTGAGGTTGGCCAAGTAGGCTTCGCTAAGTTCATCCACTGAAGCACCTGCGTCAATTTTGGTGTGGGCTTCGCGCTCGAATATGCTGAAGTAGATTTGGCGCATGATGGTGGCATAGGCGTCATCCACTTGGCGGAAGAGGATATCACGCTGCACATTGGGGTCGCTCTCGCGTTCCAGCAGCAGGTCTGTGAGGGTCATTTCGCCAAAGGTGGAGGCTGTTTCGGCAAGCGGCAGGCAGGCATGCTGCGTAAATGCGGAGTGGCTGTTAGCTAGCAATGAGTGTACAGCGTGCCCTAGTTCGTGGGCCATCGTCGAAACGTCATCCCCTCTGCCCTGGAAGTTCAAAAGGACCCAGGGGGTCAGGTCCGGGCCTAGCGTCGAACAGAAAGCGCCGCCCATCTTACCCTTGCGCACTTCACTATCCACGTGCTTCTGGTCAAAGACCTTTTGTGCCAGGCTGGCAAAGCCCTTATCAAAGCGGTTGAAGGCCTCAAAGGTCATGTCATAGGCATCCTGAAAACTGTATTTCTTATCTGAGCTTGATACCGGTGCGTAAATATCATAACGGCGCAGTTTTTCCATCCCGATGCGCTTGGCCTTAACCTTAAAGAAGCGCTGGAATACAGATGCATTTGAACGGGCAACCTGGGTCAGGGTTTCAATGACCTCATCAGGGAGGTCGTTTAACTGGTTGCGAACCGAAATGGGCGAAGAGAAACCTCTTAAACTCAGGTTCTCATTGCGCCAGTCGCGCACCAGGTTCTGATAGATTTGTCCAAGGATGGGGGCATCGTTGCCATAGACCCGATATAACTCCTGGTAAGCTTTGGCGCGCAGTTCCGGGTCGGCATTGCGTGCAAAGGTCATTAACTCACCGCGGGTCAGTTCGCCTTCCTGGCCTTCAATCTTGAAGGTGTAGCGGTTGGTGATGGAGTCATACAGCATATCCATAGCTGAAGCACCGGTAGTGTTCTTAATGTTGATTATCTTTTCTTCGGCTTCACTGAGTGTAAAGGGCTTAAAGTTGCGCAATTGCTGCAAGTAATAGGTGTAATCCCCGCTGGCAGCCAGCAAACGGCTGGCATTTTCCTCATCAAGCGCTTTCCACCACAAACTGAAGAACAATGTGCGGTTCTCAATATCCGCGGCTACTTGCTGTACACGGGCGATGGCGGTTTGGGCTTTTTGATCCTGTGTATTGCTTGAAAATGAAAGGTAGGCAAAGCCGTATAAGCGCATCATCAGTTTCTGTATAGCTTCCTGGGACTTAATAATCTCCAGGAACTTTTCTGCGGCAAGATCTGGGGCCAGTAGCTCACGGTAGGCTTCACAGGCTTTGGTCATCTCTTCCAATTGTGCGTAACTGACCGCGATGGATGGGTCATCAAATCCATTAAATAGTTCTTTAAGGCTCCACGGAGTGGGTTCTAAATGTTTTTGTTCAGTCATGGTCTTGGTTTTCTCCTGATTTGGTGTAAACAAAGTGATTAGTTCTGCAGGTTATTATGCCTTGTTCTTGAAAAAATGCCCTATTTTGCACACAGTTTAGGATGCCAAGCAAGCTTGCGGAAAGGCTTGAGAACCACGGTTTCAATTACAGGAAAGAGCTGAGAGGGGATAAAAAATTAAGAGGATTGCTTGCGGTACGCCTCACGCAGCTTTTCAATGGGCTGACGCGAATTTGTTTCACCGTCCCAGTAGTGCCAAATAGTCCAGCCGTTGGCCGGCCCGCCCCTGATTTCTCGCGCCACAGAATGGATGGACCCGCGCTTCCCATCGCAAATCAATGATCCATCCGCCTGAATAGTGGCCCTAATTTTGCCTTCCGCGCCGTAGAAGAGGGCGTCTCCCGGCTGTAGGAACCCATGCTCCAGTAGCACCCCAAAAGGAATACGTGCCAGTTTGCGCGGTTCGGGGGTAAAAAAGACAGGTTCATTAAAGGCAAATTGCACGCTTTTGTTCAGGCGCTTCCTGGCGTTGCGGTTGTATGCTTCTTCGACTTCAATACCAATGTAGTGCCGCTGCAGTTTTCGCGCCATGGCGCCGGTAGTTCCGGTGCCAAAAAACGGATCCAGAATTAAGTCGCCCGGGTTGGTGGTGGCCATAATCACCCTGTAGAGCAAAGCTTCAGGCTTTTGGGTCGGGTGTACCTTCTTGCCATCTTCTTTCAGTCGTTCACTACCGGTGCAAATGGGCAAGAACCAATCTGAGCGCATTTGCAGGTCCTCGTTCAATGCCTTCATGGCATGGTAATTAAAGGTGTAGCGGGCATCTTTCTGCGGTTGGGCCCAGATTAGGGTTTCGTGCGCATTGGTGAAGCGCATGCCCCTGAAATTGGGCATGGGGTTGGCTTTCACCCAAACCACATCGTTCAGAATCCAGTAACCCAGGTCCTGCAGGATGCGCCCCACACGGAAGATGTTGTGATAAGAACCGATCACCCAGAGGCTGCCATTGGGTTTGAGAATGCGCTTACATTCCCGCAGCCAGGCTTCGGTGAACTCGTCGTAGGCTTGCAAGGTGTCAAACTTATCCCAGGCATCATCGACGGCATCCACTTTGGACACATTTGGCCGCCATAAATCTCCCTGCAGTTGAAGGTTGTAGGGCGGGTCGGCAAAAACCAAATCCACACTGTGGTCTGGAAGCGTCGGCAGCACCTCCAGGGAATTCCCCTGGATGACGGTGTCGATGAGCTTCTCAAAATCAGCTTGCATACCTCCAATTGTACCGAACTTGGAATCTTTGGCAGGGATGGAAATTCAAAAGCCTTGAATTTCGTGAGCATAATCAATGTCGACCAAAATTCGCAAAATTAGTCGAGACTCGCAAGGGCATCTTGTTATATGATTGGGTTGAGGCCAAATGGTAGACGCAAAAGACGCTGTTCTGAGAATGCAGGATTATGTTGCCAGTCATCTGATGGAAGAAATCTCGCTGGAGGATTTGGCCAAAGCTTCGATGTATTCCGCCTGGCATGCCCATCGCTTATTTGTGGACGCACTGAGGATGGGGCCGGCAGAGTATATCCGCAAGCTGTGGCTTTCAGCTTCAGCACTGGA
>WOZB01000261.1 GCA_011620445.1 Anaerolineaceae bacterium
ACTTGGGATGGTCCTTCCCCATTTCTTAGTTACCCCGTTTTATTGAGATGATACAGTTATCGCATATATCGGTTTCTTCACGTGACTCATCGTGGATTAATTGGGGGGTTTCTGAGCGGGATTAATAATATTTATCTATGATTTTACAGGCCAACAGGATGAATAATTTTCCAAATTTGACGCAAAAAACGTATAAAGGGCTGTAGTGCTAAGTACTTTCCAAAATCTTTTTTCTTTTCTACATCCCCCTGATGGACAAGTGTTAAGAATCTTTATCCGCAAAATCCCATAATAAGGCTGTTCAAAATTCAAAAGTAATCCCTCAGGACGATCCTGGTGAGAATATTGCTTACTTTAAGCGGGTACTTTTCTACAAGAGAACAAATACTGTTGAGGAGACCATGGCCTTCTTCAAAAATAAAGCTGAAGAAGTAATGAATCGGATTACCTGTGGTTACGGGTTTGGAAATTACTTGCGGCTCCAAGGGGATGAAGAAAGCGCGAAAGCAGTTTGGAATTAAGTTCTGGCATTGGCAGGCGATAGCCGGGCTAAGTATGCCTTTCCCTGCCTTGCAGCTGAAGTAGAGATTGGGGGGGTCGTAAGCAATTAGGCCTGCGAACGCTTGAATTAAACTAAGAGACTTGGCAGTTTCGAACTCAAACATCAAGGGAGATCTGCCAAGTCCGTTTTTATGTAATGAAGACCGAATTACTAATACACACCCATAATTTTACAAACCAGAAGAGCGATAAGCGTGCCAAAGATCGAGCCGACAGCCGTTTCAGCTGGGGAGTGGCCAATCACTTCGGCAAGTGCCTTCATTTCTGCCTGATCCCATTTTTCCATTTTCTTGAGCTGGTCCAAAATGATATTAATGCGCACCGCATGGAAACCAGATTGGCGGCGAACACCAGCAGAGTCGTAGATCACAATTCCTGTCATGCACAGTGCCAATAAGAATATTGGCGAGCCCCAGCCGTTGGTTAAGCCTATGCTGGTGGTAACGGCGGTCATCATCGCACAATGTGAGGAGGGCATGTGGCCTGGATCAAAAAACAAACTCCAATCCCATTTTCTGGTATGAAGCGCGTCAAACGGAATTTTGAGAATCTGGGCTAATAACCAGGCAGAAAAAGTAGCCACTGTGATCGGGTTGGAGATGAAATCTTTCATAGAAGAAACTTAGTCCTCTTCTGGCAATAATTTGGTAGGGTTGAGCATTTCAACCCGCAACTGGGCTGCCTCCAGGATTTGCGCGCATTGATCGGCTAATTTTTGACCTTGCTCATAAAGCTTGAGAGCCTCTTCAAGCGGCAAATCAGATGCTTCCAAGCGGTTGATGATGCTTTGCAGTTCCTGGAATGATTTTTCGAAGTTTACGGTTTCCGTTTTGTCAGTCATGAGTTACTCCCGGATCGATTGAATTGATAGTGGCGCCGAGGCTGCCATCCTGCAGTTGGACCAGTGTTTCCAGACCCAGCACAGCACTCTTAACAGTGCTCAGTACGCGCCCAGAGCTTTTGTCAGTGAGAATTGCATAACCGCGGGAAAGCACCGCGCGCGGATTGAGAGCCTGCAGTTGGGCTGCCACCGTGGATAATTTGAGTTCTGCCGCATGAAGTGGGTAGTTTACCGCCAGGTCGAGCCGTTCACGCAGGTCATCTAGGCGTTGCAGGGCATTGGTGACGCGGTGGATGGGTGCGATACGCCTGAGTTCAGCCTGGGCTAGTTGCAGGGCTTGGGAGGAGGTCCTAATTCGATTGGTGATCAAGGTCTGCAGTTGTTCTCGGAAAGCAGTCAGGTTCAGGAGGAGGTCGTCGCGGCTAATGCTGCTGGCAAGTTCAGCAGCAGCGGTTGGGGTTGGAGCCCGCAAATCGGAAACAAAATCAACCAAGGTAAAATCCGTCTCGTGGCCGACACCGGTAATCACCGGGATGGGGCTGTTATAGACTGCCCGAGCAAGCGCCTCATCGTTGAAAGCCCAAAGGTCTTCAATGGAACCACCGCCCCTGGCAAGGATAATCAAGTCAAGACTTTTGATCTTTGAAAGGGCGTTGAGGGCACGTATGATTTCTTTTGGAGCTTCGCTTCCTTGCACAGCGCTGGGAGCAATGCTTACCTTAAGGTCTGGGCGGCGGCGGGATAAGGTATCCCGGATGTCCTGCAGGGCTGCCCCGGTAGCAGAGGTAACCACACCGATATGCATGGGATAGGCAGGGATGGGCCGCTTGTGGGCTGGATCGAAGAGACCCTCCGCTTCCAGTTTGTTTTTTAGGCGCATAAATTCTGCAAAGAGCTGCCCTTCGCCGGCCGGACGCAGCTCGTCAATGTATAACTGAACCTGCCCTCCAGCTGAATAAATACTCATGCTGCCGTGGGCTTCCACCAACTGCCCATCACGAGGTTGGAAGTTTAGACGGACCGCGGCACTCTTCCACATCACGCAGCGCATTTGGGCATCTGCATCTTTAAGACTGAAATATAGATGGCCTGACTTGGGAGAAGAAAAGTTGGAAATTTCTCCCCGCACCCAAAGGTCCTGCAGAACCGGGTCGCTTTCCAGAACTTCACGCAGATAATTGTTGAGCGAAGTGATGCTGAAGATGGTAGGGGTAGGGAGGGAAAAATCCAACATAGCAAAATAAGCATATTCTAAATAAGAGGCCTTGTCAAACCTTTTTGTTAATTTTAATGCTGCATGATTTAGGTATAATCTTATTGTTCTAGGAGGCGAAATGAAAAAGTTAGTGATAGCCCTTTTCCTGATGTTATTTGTTATTTCCGCCTGTATCCCCGCAACAACCAGCACCGAAAATTATCCAGCAACGGTAATTGCGATGGAAGTTGAACTCCGCTTAATGAACGAAGCTATGAAAGCCACTGGCGAGGCAATCACAGCTGAACAGATGGTCCCAACCCAGGCTTTTCCTACACCAGCACCTTGCCCCACATGCGCTCCAGCCACCCTGGTGGTGACCGCAACCGCTGCGTCAATGCCGACGGACACCCCCAGCCCTTCGCCGACAGGCAGCCCAACCGGCGGCATTTCAGGAGCGCTCAATTATCCATCTTCATTTATTCCTGCCCAACGAGTGGTCGCCTTTAATATTAATACCGGCTACTGGTATTGGCAGAATACCAGCAGTGGTACAGCCAGTTACAGTTTTGAAAAATTGCCCGTAGGGATCTATCATGTGGTCAGCTATCTGATCTCAGATCCAACAGCGATGGCTGGGGGCTATTCACAAGCAGTCCCTTGCGGCCTTTCGGTTGCCTGCACTGACCACAGCCTGATTGATGTGGAAGTTAAAGCCGGGCAGGTGACCACGGGCGTAGATACTTTTGATTGGTATGTTGACCCGGCTGCTGCCGGATGGCCGGCTGACCCGACCCAGAATTAGCTCTGAAAACAGGGCAAGCCATCAACATCTCATTCAGTACAAACCGCCTGACAGCCGGGCGGTTTGTTGTTGGGTAGACTAGCTGAGTCCTCCAGAACACTACTCCTTTTTGCGATGAAAAAAGTGTATCCGCCTGAAGAATTTTTGAACTATGGTTTTGCAGCAGCCCTTGCGCTTTGAGATAAAACCTTTCTGAAGCCTTATAATAAGGGCATTCCTCACGAAGCGAAGAAGAGGGCAAACATGAAATTATCACTACCATTTAAGAAACTACTCCCCGTGCTGTGCGCGTTGTTGTTAGCAACCCTGGCTTGTTCTTCTGCATTACCGACACTTTCCGCCCAACCGACAGCCCTTCCCAAGGGGTGGATTCAGGTTAGTGCCAGCATGCCTACTTCCCCCATTCAGCTGGGAAAAAATTTTGATGTCACTGTGACGATCACTAATCCCAGCCAGTATAACGAGCGCATTACAGCGATTCAAATCCCGGCTTCTTTTATCGGTCAGGCAAGTTATATAGGCTCAGACCCTAACCTTACGGCTACCCGCGATGCCAACGGCAACTTGGTAATGGCATTAAACGATGTGATGGCTCCTAATGGCAGCGGCGAGGTTACTTTCCGATTTAACTCAATGAATCCGGGCACTATGAGCGGCATTGGGACGGTAACCACCGAAAGTGGCACGTATAATTTCAATTTGAATGTCACCATTGCGGGTAACATGAACCCCAGCGGTTGGAACCCGGGCATCTCTCCGACGTCCAATCCGCCAGCATTAGGCAAAATCCCCTATCAGGCTGTTGTACAAATCAAAGCTATCATCCGTTCAAAGGGACAGGACCGCATTGGTTGGACGGGCTCAGGCACTATCATTTCGAAAGATGGCCTAATCCTCACCAACGCCCATGTCGTCCTGGCACCCAGGTTGTACGATCTGCAATATCTGGTAATCTCCCTGACAGTCGCGCAGGATCAGCCCCCAAAAGATTCATATATTGCCAGCATTGTTCAGGCTGACGCGAATCTGGATATCGCGCTCATCAAGCCCAGCTCAGATCTGGATGGCAACGCCATAAACTACAGCGCGCTGAACCTGCCATTTGTGCCTATTGGCAATTCAAATGCCCTTCAGCTTGGGGATACAATCACTGTGCTTGGTTACCCCGGCATCGGCGGTGATACGATCACGCTGACCAGGGGACAGGTGAGCGGTTTTACAGCTGAAGAACCTTATGGCAATCGTGCCTGGATCAAGACCAATGCCACAATTTCGGGCGGTAATTCTGGCGGCCTGGCAGTGAATGACAACGGCGAACTGATCGGGGTACCTTCACAGGTGGGCAGCGGGGATGTGAGACAGGATGCAATTGTTGATTGCCGTGCAATCGTGGATACAAACCGTGATGGCATTATCGATGACAACGATACCTGTGTTCCTACAGGCGGCTTCATCAATGCACTCCGCCCAATCCAGCTGGCCATGCCGCTAATCCAGAAAGCAATGGCCGGGCAAGTGGCTATTGAAGCTGGTAACACAGATGGAGAAGATTTCGTTAGCGGCGGGAAGGTGATCTTTAAGGATGATTTTTCAAGCACAAACTCGGGTTGGCCTTCCAAACAATCTGATACAGGTTCCAAGGGTTATCAAAACGGATACTACAGGATATCCGTTTCAAAGCCGAATTATCTGCAGTGGAGTTCGTTGGATTACAACTACGATAACCTGATCATGAGCGTGGATGCAGACGTTTTGGAAGCAGCTGGCGATGCTGATTTTGGCTTCATTTGCGGCGCTCAAGACACCGAGCATTTTTGGGCACTGGAGATTTCAGAGGACGGTTATTATTCAATCTGGAGACAGAGTGGGGACGAGTATACCGCCCTGATTGATTGGACTTATGCGGATCAGGTGGCCGCGGGCGGACCATTCCACTTGGACGGCTATTGCGGTACGAATGGCCTTGGCCTGGCAGTGAATGGCACACTTTTGGGTGAGATTGTGGATCCAAGCTTCACGCCAGCTCCGCTGGGATTGATTGTGGGTACATATACCCAGCCATACGTTTCCATCGGGTTTGATAATTACGAAATAACGCAACCATAGGAAGAGCAAATGCAAATCGAATATTTCCAAATCAATCATCTGGTCAAAGGCGAGGATCTAAATCATCACGGCACGCTCTTCGCGGGGAGGGGGGCGGAATGGTTTGTTGAAGCGGGATTTATTGCAGCGGCTAATTATCTGCCAGCCAAGTATATTTTGTGCATGAAAATTCACGGTATGTCCTTTAAACGGCCTGTAAGACCGGGGGAAGTCGTGTGCTTTGAATCCGCCATTGTTTGT
>WOZB01000122.1 GCA_011620445.1 Anaerolineaceae bacterium
TTTTTGCTGCCCTTGCCGAGGATGCGCAGTTTACGTTCCGGCAGTTCGAGATCCGCCAAATTAAGATCTACAATTTCCTGCCTTCGCAGCGCAGCCGCGTAAAGCGTGCTGATGAGGGCGGCATCGCGCATGCCCAGAGTTTGATTTTTATCAGCCATGCTCGAGCGCACCAAGGCTTCGAGTTCTTCCATTTTGAGGCTACGGCCACGGGGAATGGTTTGGGTGCGCAGCGATTTGACCCCCTGGGCGCGGTAGAATTGGTCGTGGTCACTGTAGAGCCCCAGGCGGTAAGCTTCCTCGAGCACACGCCGCAAAGCGACCAGGTGCTTGTTGACGGTGGGCTTGGCATAACCAATTTCTACCATGTAGGCTGCCAGGCCTGAACTGTGCTCGTAGCGTAGATTCTGCCAGGGGAACTTAATTGGGTCTTCAAGCTTGCCATCCGAGAAGAGGAAGGCCAGGTTTTTTAGGGCGGTTGCCTGGGTGCGCCGGCCGGAGGCGGAGAGCGTGTTCAGGTAGGCTTCAGCAGGGGAGGGGAGAGCGGGGTCAAGGCTTAACTGCTCAGGCGTGAGCGTGGTTAATTTGGATTTAGTGTAAAGCTTGGCTGCCATAAGTCCTCATTCTCATAAGTAATTATAGCGGATAATGATACCCTGGCAACCATCGGAACTAAGCAGATTGATGTGGAGATCGAGTTCAGAAAATTATCTACTGCGGCTATTCTGCTGATATCATTAAACGAGATTGGTCCTTTTTGGAAGCCTGTCAGGATAATTAATGAAACCTAATCAGAATAAGCAAGACTTAATGCTGGGCGAGATTCTCAGGCAGACCGGGCTGAGCAAACGGGAACTGCAGGCGCTGGATCAGTTGGGGCTTTTTGACCCGCAGGCGCAGACCAGCCATGGCATCCGCCATTACGACTTGCAGTCCTTGATGCTGATTGAACAGTTTGAGTTTTATACTTCCAACGGATTGCCGATGGAGGCCGTGCGTGAATTTCTGGCTGACCCTGGCCTGCAGGATCAAGCTGCCGCGCTGGATGCCCAGTCTATGTTGCTCTACACCCGGTTGGATGCTCTGGAAACGCAGGTAGTGGCTGTGCAGGCCGCCCAGGAGCTGCGCCAGGCAGGCAAAGACGCTCCCTGGGGCGCGCTGACGCGCTTGCTACGCAAAGATCTGGCTGGAAAGCTGAACTTTTGGGAGGAATTCCAGTCAGAAAGCCTTACAGACGGCCTGAGCCACTATGCCAGCTTTACAAATCTCTGGGATTTGTACCAATCTTGGAAAGCGCTGCTCATTCGAGGCGCGTTTTTCCGTATCATGGGTGTTTTGGCGGAAGAGCCACTTGGCAAACGGCTGGGACTGGATTACCTGAATTGGAAACGAGCGTTGGCCGCGGAAGAGCTGGGGTTTGCGGCCACTTTCACGCGCATGGAAGATAGTCAGAACTGGTTGAAGGATGAACTGTTCAAAGGGGTTACGGCTTACCTGGAGCAACTGGAGAACAGCCTCTGAGCTGTTGCGGTTTAGCGGTGGCAAATTGCTGGGAGGTGAGATGGAAATTCAGATAGATGGACTTCATGAAAGGAGATGACATGGCTGAAATTCTTGACTACAAGAAAGCTCACAAAACGTATTATCAACCCAGTACTAATCCGGGAATTATCGATGTGCCTGAATGGAATTTTATTGCTGTTGACGGGCATGGAAACCCGAACACCTCCGATGAATATCAGCTTGCCCTCGAGATACTCTACGGGCTTACGTACACCATTAAGATGAGCAAGATGAATGGTACGCAACCTGCGGGCTATTTTGAATACAAAGTGTTTCCGCTTGAAGGGCTGTGGTGGTTCCAGGATCAGCGGGTTTTGGCTGGAAGTCTCAGTATTGAAGATAAGGAAGCGCTAAAGTGGCGGTCAATGATTTGCCAGCCAGATTTTGTGAATGAAACCGTTTTGGACTTTGCCAAGGCCATCCTGGCAAAGAAGAGGCCTGCGTTGGATTTAAGTAAAGCTTTTCTCTTCAAATTTCACGAAGGTTTGTGCGTTCAATGCATGCACATCGGACCTTATGACTCCGAAGCGAACACAATCGCGTCCATGACCCAGTATGCCCAGGACCAGGGTTACACAGAAGATTTGTCTGAGACGCGCGGCCATCACGAGATCTACCTGGGCGACCCGCGCCGGACGGCCCCTGAAAAGTTGAAGACGGTCATACGCCACCCAATCCGCCCGACTTGAAAGTTTTTCTTGTTTTAGAACCCAAAAACAAGAGAAAAACATGCTTATTACTATTGAGAATTAGTATTCCCATAAGTAATAAATGATTTCCTGTACTTTTCAGTGCACTTCTCCCCTGCACGATCACTCGTCTTCGTAGGCTTTTAGTATCAGAATCCTAAAGAATGAGCCGCACCGTTTATTGCAAAAGCCTGAACCTCTACCACCGCTAAATCATCATGCGATAAGCACCAGCAGCAAAGCCATCTTCGTAAATTTTGTGAAAATCTGATATTCGAGCGCAGCGAAGAATTTTCTCCTCGCTTTATTCATAAGCAGATCCTTCGCCACCCAGCTCAGGATGGCAACCCTGCTCCTTGCATTTTCGAACTCTGCAATTTGAATGGCGCTTCGGATGGGCTTCGCCTTGAGGGGGAGCTGGCACGAAGTGACTGAGGAGGGGTATTTGTTTTGGAGCAAATATTTTAAGACAAGCCCTCAACCCCGCTTTGCGGACCTGGAATTCCCCCAATAAAGGAGGGAAAAATAATCGGCAAGCAAAGATATCTGCGCTTTAGAATTCGTAGTCGCTTGGTATTCTTTGTGCCAAATTGGATAGGATAGAAATATTAGAAGCAAATTAAACCACAAAGCGGGCGAAAAGCCCGCTTTGCTAAAGCCAACACAGAACTCAACTACCAAATTGCCCGGCCGCCATCCACAGAAAGGGCTACACCTGTCACGTAGCTGGATTCATCCGAAGCCAGGAATAGCACGGCGTTGGCTACTTCCTCAGGGCTGGCGATGCGATTGAGGGGATGTTGCGCAGCAAAAACCGGCCGCATCTTCTCCAAACCGCCACATTCTTCCATCTCCTGGCGCAGCAAAGGCGTCTCAACACTGCCTGGGCAAATGCAGTTGACGCGGATATTCTGCGGAGCGTGATCAATGGCCATCGCGCGGGTGAGATTGGTCACACCACCTTTGGCCGCACAATAAGCTGCCACACCCTTGCCACCGATCAGGCCGTAAATGGAGGAATTGTTGATGATAGACCCTCCCCCACCCCTGGCCATTTCAGGAATTACAAAGTGGGACATGAGAAAAGTGCCCGTCAACATGACGCCGATGGAACTGGCCCACTCTTCTTCACTGGTCTCAACCACATCTTTATTGCGGAAGATAATCCCGGAATTATTGAAAAGCAGGTCGACTTTGCCAAAATGTTCTATGGCTACGCGCAATACCTCCTGGCAATCTGAAGCCTTTGTCACATCGCAGGAGACAAAAATAGCCTCCCCCCCACCCTGCGTGACTTCCGCGACCGCCTGCGCGCCTGCTGCCTCATTCCGGGCTGCCAAAACTACTTTAGCCCCCTCTTTAGCGAACAACTTGGCCACTGCCAGGCCGATACCGCTGGTACCGCCAGTAATGATGGCTACTTTCCCTTTAAGTCTCATGGTATCTGCCATGCTGGTGACTAAAATTCAGCCCCAAAGTGGCTTGCCTTGCCTACATAAAAACCGGTCTGGAAAGGATCATTCTCGTCGAGGATGAAGTTCTGGAAGCCGCTGATGTAAGCGCTTCCCCGTATGGTCGGAACCACCGCCACCAGGTCGCCCACCTTGGTTTCTTCAACCAGGTTGCCATAGAATTTGCTGCCGATGATGGACTCGGAAACGAATTCCTCGTTGAGCTTCTGCAAGCCCTTGGCATAGCGCATGGCCATTTCAGCGGAGGTGCCAGTGCCGCATGGTGAGCGATCGATACCCTCAGCAGAAAGGAAAACGGCGTTGCGCTTGGTCACGCCGAGGGTTGGGGAATCAGAGATGAAGCGCACATGGCTGCACTCGTTGATTTCAGGATTGGTCGGGTGAATCACTTCCACCTGCTCAGCAATGGCATCGCGAATGAGGTTGCCCTTGCGCACGATCTCGCCGGCATTATCAGGGTTTAGCGTCAGACCCACCTGGTCGGCCTCTACAATGGCGTAGAAGTTGCCACCAAAGGAGATATCCAGCTTGACCTGGCCCAGCTCGGGCACCTGTACAAAAATATCGCGCTTGAGGAGGAAGGAGGGAATGTTGCGGATCTCAACGCTCTTGGCATTACCGTCCACCACCTCCACTTTGGCCTTGACAATACCGGCAGGTGTATCCAAGTTGATGTAGGTGTAAGGCTCGACCTTGGGGACAATACCGGTTTCAACCAGCACTGTGGCGGTGGCAATGGTGCCATGCCCGCACATCGGCAGGAAGCCGCTGACTTCGATATAAATCACACCAATATCCGCACCGGGAGTGCAGGGGGCAGTGAGGATGCTGCCAGACATGTTGGAATGCCCATGCGGCTCAAACATCAGCCATTTGCGCAAATCATCCAGGTTCTTCTTGGACCAGAGCCACTTCTCTAAAAGCGTATCACCGGGGATAAAGGGCACCCCGCCAATCACCACGCGGGCGGGTTCACCTTCGGTGTGGGAATCGACAGCAGAAATTAGTCTTTTAATTCTCATTCTTCTCCTTAGTCTTCTTTTCGTTCAGCCAGGGTGGCCAGCACTGAGAGCAATTCAGGGCGGACTGGGCCGCGCCCGGTAAAGGGCAGAATCTCGGCCATGGGCTGTTTAGTTACTTCAGCGATAATGTTCTGTACCAGTTTACGGCAGGTCTTGGATTGACAAAGGCCCATACCCGCGCGGGTGCGCCGTTTGACCTCATCAGTCGTACGGGCACCTTCGTTAAGTGCCCGGATGATCTCCGCACGCGAGACTTCTTCGCAGCGACAGATAATCAGGGTTTCATCTGCGGGTGTGATTGGATAAGCCACTTTTTTCTCTTCCATGCTTACCTCTTTAACCTGAAACTGCGCACAACCATCATCAGGTCCTTGGGCACCAAGAGTGAAACCACAGGCGTGTGGTCAACGCGTTTGTTGTTCAAAATCTGGAGCACTTTGGCATCACAGCGGTACTGCCCGTCCCGGCCAACCGCGTTGACGATTTCGCCAACCTGTGGAAGCGGTAGATACTCGTAAGGCACTTTGACCACGGCTTCGGTTGCAGAATAGGAACCATCAACCACAAAAATAGCTTGGCCCGGGCAGATGGGTATGCAAAGCGAACAGCCGATACACAAACCTTCATGAATTTTGGGCAAACCCGTCAATGAGCCTTTGATACTGATGGCGAATTTTGGGCAGATGGTCACGCACGGGTTACAGGGGATCTCCTGAGCGCACTCGATGACGGCTACCGGCCCTTGCAGCATGCGTTCCATCGAAGGCACACCCGGCAGGGCAGCCAATTCTTCATCACTCAAGTAACCTTCCTTAATTAATGTCATGCTTACCTCGATTCACCAGCTCCTGTACGGCTTGCAAGCGGCCTTCCCCAAAGGGGCCAGAACGCAATTGGTCCAGGCGGGCGCGGATGACCATTTTACGATTCATCGCGTCCTCGTCGGTGTATTTTCCCAGTGAATGGGCTACAGCCACACCTGCCAGGCGGCCCTCTTC
>WOZB01000223.1 GCA_011620445.1 Anaerolineaceae bacterium
ATCTCAGCCTCTTTTCCGTTGGTCTTGACTCAGATCAAAGCAGGCATCGCGCGTAACACCGATATCATCCTTATCGATACCGCCGGCCGTTTACACACCCGTTACAATTTGATGGAAGAAATCAAAAAAGTCTACCGGGTAGCTGGTAAAGCGCTTGAAGGTGCCCCCCACTACTCTTGGATTGTGCTCGATTCCACCACCGGCCAAAACGCTTTGCGACAGGCTGAAGCCTTCGGTAAAGCTGTCAATCTGAATGGTGCCATTCTTGCCAAGTTGGATACCTCTGCCAAAGGCGGTATGGCTTTTGCCATCCGCGATCAATTGCACATTCCTGTCATCTATGCCGGCCTCGGTGAAAAAATGGATGATCTCACCCTCTTCGATCGCGATGCATTCATCAATGCAATCTTCGATCGCCAAGCTTCGGAGTAGCCATGTCTGACCTGATCGATCGCCTCACCGCCTTGCGGGAACAATGCTCTGCGCTACAGGAGCATCTTTGACTTTGCTTCCAAACTGAAAGAACTGGCAGACCTTAAAGCTGCCAGCGAAATCCCCGAATTCTGGAATGATCACGACCAAGCACAACGAGTGATGAAGAAGATTGCAGCACTTGAGGCATTGATTCAGGAATGGGAACAAACCAGCAATCAGATCACCGAGTTACAGTCCCTCCTCGAAATGGATGACGGCAGCCTGACCGCAGAGCTGGAAGAGCAAATTGGTAAGCTTGAAGCCGAATTAGCCCACAAAGAGACTGAAATGCTGCTTTCTGGACCCTACGATCAGGGGAATGCCATTCTGGCAATCCATGCGGGCGCAGGCGGCACGGAATCGCAGGATTGGGCTTCAATGCTCATGCGTATGTACTTGCGTTGGGCTGAACGCAACAACTTCAAATCTGAAATTGTGGACTTAAACGAGGGAGGTGAAGCAGGCATCAAATCTGCCACCATCTCCATCACAGGACTGCGAGCTTATGGATACCTGCGCTCGGAGAGAGGTGTGCATCGCCTGGTACGCCTTTCGCCCTATGATGCTGCGCATCGCCGGCACACTTCATTTGCCCTGGTTGAGGTTCTTCCGGAACTTGAAGACAATTCAGAGGTAATCATCTCCCCGGATGATATTCAGGTGGAGGTTTACAAATCCTCGGGTGCAGGCGGCCAGAATGTCCAGAAGAATATGACCGCGGTGCGTATTATTCACCTCCCCACAGGCCTGGTTGTCACCTGTCAAAACGAGCGGTCACAAACCCAGAATCGCGAAAATGCCATGAAGGTGCTGCGCGCCAGGCTCTTCGAAATGAAACAGCAGGAACACGCTGAAGAAATTTCAGATCTCAAAGGTGAGCATAAGAAGGTTGAATGGGGCTCCCAAATTCGATCTTACGTGCTGCACCCCTATCAAATGGTCAAGGATCACCGCACGGATTATGAGACTTCACAAACTCAAGCCGTCCTGGATGGTGATTTGGACGGCTTAATAGAAGCTTTCTTGCGCTCGAAACCCGATTAATCCAGGATATTGGCCAATCTGGCCATTTCGATGTCGATGCCCTTAGTTTTATTTACGATATCTGCCAAAGGTGTTGTAGTCACTTCACCTTTGATAGTGCCGACGACGACACTATATTCCCCTCTTTCCGCTGCTTCAACGGCCCCCAAACCTAATTTACAGGCCAGGATGCGGTCAAAAGCGCTTGGCGAACCACCCCGCTGAACGTGGCCGAGAATGGTAGAGCGAATGCTGAAACCAAGGCGTTCCTTATTCGCGTAAAAGAACTCGGTCAACTTGGCGGCATTGTAATCCGCCCCTTCAGCAGCAATGATCAGGGCATGAGATTTGCCATGTTCATAAGCTGCTTGTACAACTTCAGCAATTTTTTCGGGGTCAGTCGGAACTTCCGGCATAGTAATCGCTTCCGCGCCGCCTGCCAGGCCAGACATCAAGGCCAGGTATCCGCACTGGCGGCCCATGACCTCCAGGATAAAAGCCCGCTGATGGGAAGAAGCAGTCACTTTTAACCGGTCAATGGCTTCCAGGGCAATGTTCAAAGCAGTATCCACACCCAGGGTGATATCTGAACCCACCAGGTCATTATCAATGGTGGAGGCGATCCCAATGCCATTGAATCCCATCTTGTTGAGTTCATAATTCCCGGTTTGAGAGCCGTTTCCGCCAATTACGAAAACGCAGTCAACACCAAATTGGTTCAAATTGCGGATGGCAAGTTTGCGCCCCTCGACGGTCATAAATTCAGGGCAGCGCGCGCTGCCAAGGACCGTTCCTCCCCGCTGCATAATTCCGCCAACATCGCGTGTGGTCAATTGCTCGATGGTTCCGGAAATCAAACCTTTAAAGCCATTACGCACACCAAAAACGCTCCACCCTTTTGAAATTGATACACGTGTTACCGCCCGGATTGCGGCATTCATGCCTGGGGCATCGCCACCGCTGGTTAATACTGCTACTCTTCTGCCCATAATTTCTCCTTGTCCTCAAGTACTCCACTTTCTTTGAAGACTAATAATCTTAACTATCGGACAGAGCAATTATAATTCATTGAATTCCTGAAAAGATTGGTGAAAAACTATGACACGTGACATTTTAGTTTCAATTATGGGTGATGATCTCTATGCCCGGGATTGGATGGCCTTGTTAATTGTTCGGGACTGGCGGACGCGCCTTGTTTCGGAGGTCGCGTGCGATGAAGATTTCATGAATTTCAAGACCGACCTCATCCACAAAGTTGATTTTCTTTTAGTGGATCTGGACTCATACCAGAACAGACCAGACATCCTTTCAGAAATCGACCGTGAAATGGACCCGAAAAAACCTGTGCGCGTCCTTTGCGTAGGTTCGCGCCCAGAGTCTAAAGTTTTCAAACGCATAAACCCCGCCAACTTCGCTGGTTATTTGCTGAAGGAGGAGATTTCAACCTCTCTGGCTTGGGCTATCACATTTGCCTCTGAAGGGAACCTGGTGCTCACCCCGGGCACTCAGCAGTGTGGTTTCGAAATTGGTTATCAGTTCCCCGGAAAATACATGGTCCTCAGTGCCCGGCCCATCCCTGGCCTAACTGCGCGTCAATCGGAAATTTCCCGTTTGGCAATCATTTTCTCCGTGGGCAGACGAGATCTCGCCGATGAGCTCAAGATATCGGATCAATGGAGCTATGGCATGGTAAGTGAACTCTACGATAACCTGGGATTAAAGGAAATCTTCAATGGGGAATCTGACCCGTATAAGTACATCAACGAAGACAGCATGATTCAGGAGCACCTGACGGAAATTCTGGCAGAATTGGGCGATTCAAAGAAAGCCAAGGACCTTGAAACTCTTGCATTTCACCTTATTACCATGCCCGTGATTGACGAGTTTCGGGATCTCTAGAACATCAGCATGCATTGGGATATCCTCAGCTGTCACAAGATTATGTGTGCCATCACAGAAAAATCATCAACTTCTGCTAACCTGTCAGTTGAATAGTCTTATTTGCCACCCCATCGCTTATATTCGATGTATTGTCGATGGTGGCTACGCGCATTATTTGAAGAAGCTATTACGGTTTTTTGCACCTGATAGAAAAAGATAGGATGTAAAGGATAGTATTCGCTTTTATGAGGAAACATGAACAAAGTCTACATTAACGGCATCGGCCAGGTTCCGGTGCAGGAATCCTGGGAACATTCGCTAAAAGAGCTTGCCGGTTTTGCTGGCATCGCAGCCATGGATGACGCGGGCATGGGGTACCCTCAAGGCCTTTTTGTGGGCAACATGCTAAGCCTTTCAGCTAACCGCCAGGGTCATTTGGCCACGCTTCTGGCTGACTGGCTCGGATTTCACCAAAAACCAGCCTTGGGTGTTGAAGCAGCCTGCGGTTCAGGTGCGGCAGCTTTTCGGGCCGCAGTTGAAGCTGTGGCTTCAGGTGAGTTGGAATCTGCCCTGGTTGTCGGGGCTGAAAAAATGACTGATTCGCCTTCCAATGAGATTACAGCCCAACTGGTGACAGCGGCTGATGCTGACCTCGAAGGAGGTTTGGGCTTATCATTTGTGGCCCTGAATGCCCTTATTATGCAGCGCTACCTGCACGAGTATCATTGGACTCACGCAGATTTTGCTGCTTTCTCAATCAATGCTCACGCAAACGCCGTCCACAACCCATTCGCGCGCTTCCGTAAGCCTATCAATCTGCAAGCCTATACGTCGGCAGCCATGATTTGCGATCCAATCAATTTGCTGGATGCAACCCCAATTGCCGATGGCGCTGCCGCAATTGTTATCAGCAGCAAACCAGAACTATCCTCACATCGCCAGGTTCGGGTGATCGGTTCCGCAGCCGCCACGGACACAATTTCAATTCAGAACCGCAAAGACCCAATCTGGCTCTCGGCAGCTGAAAAATCTGCTAAAACCGCTTATTCTCAATCAGGGATTCAACCCGAGGATATAGGCGTTTTTGAGTATCACGACGCTTTTACAATCATGGCCGCTTTATCCCTTGAAGCCGCTGGTATTTGCCCCAGGGGTCAGGGACCACGCCTGGCTAATGAGGGTAAGATCAAATTTGATGGCGAAATTCCAGTAGCCACGCAAGGGGGACTCAAAGCCCGCGGTCATCCGGTTGGAGCAACTGGTATCTACCAGTTGTGCGAAGTTATCCAACAGCTCAGGGGCGAGGCTGGTCCCACCCAGGTCACGCGTCCCTACTATGGCATGGCACAAAATATCGGCGGTTCAGGCTCCAACATCGTCACACACATACTTGAAGCCGAATGATAAAATAAGTAAACAGCTGGTAAACGCCAGCGTTGATTTGTGGCTGGCAGATTCTGCTCAGGGAGTGGCAAATGTTGGAATTTCACCTTTCTCGTTCTGCACGCGATACCTTTCAATTCAAATCCCTCCAGTATTCCAGTAATGGCAAAGTACTTTTTCCGAACCATCAGGCTGCACGCCAATTTGCGGATGAGGTCAACAAGAAACTGGCTGCTAAACGAGGTGAGAAAAAATTTGTGCAAGCCAGCCAGGTAAATGCCCTGGCAACCATTCAGACAATTTTCCATCACGTGCTCAATGAGTATTACTCCCAAAATAACCCCGCCACTCGCACTAATCTCTATTCCGATTTAGCCGAAAATCTTGGCAAGGGTAAACTGGACGAAGCCATACAATACTTCGTCGATGAGTTTCCTCCGCCAGAGGTCTACCAGAACAAAAAAGATCTCCCCAGCTACCTGACTGCCTCAACAGATGGCATCCCCAACAAGGAGCTGGCCCTTGAAGAGATGATAATTGCCTGGCTGAACAATAACAACCCTGCAGCAAATCCCCTGAAAAGTTTCTTCGACGACGAAAAACTCAAGAAACGCAGTGCCTACGACCAGGTGCAGCTTGGCATTCAGCACTTTTTCACTCAATTGCCGCCTTTTGGCCCTGACAATCAGGACCTTATCAGCATGTTGCGCTCACCAGCTATTGCGATCCCTGATTCACTCAAAGGTCAACTGGAATATATCCGCGAGCGTTGGGGCAACTGGCTGGGTGATTACCTTTTGGCTTTACTTGGCAGCCTGGATATGCTGCGGGAAGAAGAAAAACTCGGCTTTATGGGTCCTGGTCCAACGCAACTGCCTGATTACGCGAATGTGGCCAATTGGGGGGATCTACCTGAAATTGAGCGCTTTAGCAAAGACAGCGA
>WOZB01000086.1 GCA_011620445.1 Anaerolineaceae bacterium
AAGTTTTCGCCAGACTATTTTGCGCAATGCCAGGGCTATCCGGCAGGATAACGACTTGTTACGAGCAGGCAATCAAACCCCAGGTGAGAAACTGAGCAGGCAGATCCGGCTTGATGCTTTATCCTTCAACAGGCAAACATTCCTGAGCGCGCTACCGGGCAGGCAGACACGCCAACTTAAAGAAGCTATCATGGCGATGGAACCTAACTTGAGAGACATTGGCTATAAGAAGTTGGTTGAGCTTGCTGAGAAGGTCAAAATTGGTACGCGCCAAACTGAAATTGGACATAACCTGGTAATGCGGGTTAATGGAGATGAAGTAGCCATCCAGCGGCAGTCTTGGCCAGTAGGGAATTTTCCTCAGATTGAAACCGAAATCAGTCTTGAATTAAGGCATTTACCGCAACGAATAGCACTAAAAGATGGGTTTGCCATCCAGGTTGACACGCTATCGTGGGCTGAATATGAAAGTTTGCCATCCACAGTAAAGAGCAGTCTAAAGCACGCATTTCTAAGCTGGGAATGTGCAACGGCTCCCCTGGTAGTAAGAGCAATTCAACCCGGGCTGCGCTGGCAGCCCTTGGGTATGGCTGAGGGGAGCCAAAAACTGAGTGACACCTTTATTAACGCCAAGATCCCCCAGGCAGCACGGTCAAATTATCCACTGGTTTCGTTTAACGATGAAATTGCCTGGGTGCCAAATCTGCGCATTTCCCAGTCTTTCAGATTAAAAGAAAAAGAGCCCCAGGTTTTACACCTGGAGCTTCTGCAGGACTAAGATTTCTTATTCCACCCAAAATACCCTGTTGAGAATATCGTGAATTGCCGGAAGGTTAGGGGCAAGTACCTGGGCTCCACCATCAGTAACAAATCCCTGTGCTTCGTTGGGGGTGATGAAAAAGCTGGTGACCATCTCTTTGTCGGTGTATTTGACGAGCGGGAGGGCGTAAAGCAGAAAATCGGAGATTTTCATATCCGTTTTCACTTCCTCAAAAACAGTCTTGAAGATTCTGGGCCAGCGCTCCCTGATAATGGTTGGCCGGAAAAATTGCTCCAGCATGGCCTTTATCACTTCCTGGGCACGGCGGTTACGTTCGAAATCCGAAGAATTCTTGCGGGCGCGGACGTAGAAGAGTGCCTGGCCGTCGCCAAGTTCGTGTAAACCTGGCTCGAGGGTGAGCCACTCTGTACCGGCTTCATCATAAGCTTCATTGAAAGGTTTTCCGACGTTAACAGTGATGTTGCCAAGTGCCTGGATAATCTTTTGGAAGCCCTCAAAATCGACCCGAATGGTATGGTCGGGACGGAAACCAAAATTGAAGGCAAAAGTATCGCTGACCATTTGGTCGCCGCCGATCTCATGCGCGACATTAATTCTCTGGGGTCCATAATTCGGGATTTGCACCCAAAGATCGCGGGGGAAAGAAATGAGGTTGATTTTGTTTGTGCGCAGATTGAAAGCCGCAAGCAGCAATACATCTGTGCGATAACTGCCATCGTAGCTATCGGTACCTTCAAAAAGAATAGTTTTCACGTAAGGTGGTGCATCAATCCTCATGGGATTGCCATCTAGAATTGGGTCCGCATTTTGAGTGGTTGAGCTTGAAGCCCAGAGATTGGTGAAAAAACCTGGTTGGCCATCCCGAATTTTGTTTACGGAAATGGTGGCCATGATTAAAAGGACTAGAGCTGCCAGTGCCAGCAATACAAAGAGAAAAACGGGTTTACCCCGATTCGTTTGTTTTGGATACATATTTCCTGAATTCTGTAATTTAATTGGTCAAGACTGTTGTCTGTTCGTTGGCGAGGTTTTTAAGCTTATTGTAAACCTCGCGCCATTGGATCTTGGAAATGCCCAGCTTCTGGCGGATGGTGTCTGATTCGACCCCGTCCAACAGATCGCTGACAGCGCTGGTCCATCGGCACATATCAAAGGAGATGTGTTTGTCAAGTTTGGCAGCGTTGGTTACATCTTCAAGAAGGTATTCCAGACGGCGTTGGGACCAGGGAAAGACCTGATCTTTGATCTGGTAGAGTTCTGCGTATTGCTTGTAAGCTTCCACCCATTCCGGCGAAACAGTAACTTTGCGTTCTTTATAGTGCTTAGAGCTATTGTTATAACGCACGTGGATTATGCCGCCTTCAGGCGTATCAAGGTCAAGGTGGTTGGTAAACAGGGAGAGGCATTCGCCTTTCTTAAGGGCGGTTTCAAGTACTAACTTGAGCAGGACGTAAGGGCGATGGTCGGGTTTGGCCGAGGTGCGCAGACCATCAGCGGCATCCAGAGCTTTAGCTGCCTCAGCTTTGGTGAGTACCTGCGGCAGGGGGCTGGTGACTGTTTTTTGAATAATCTTATCAGCCGGATCGGTTGGAATAGCACCGTTTTTGTTCAACCAGCGGAAAAAACTTTTCAGGGATGTAATTCTGCGGGAAAGGGTTTTTTCAGAGCAAGGCACTTTACGTTCCTTGCTGAGCCAGTTGAGATAATTTTCGAGATCTGCATTGGTAATTTGACCGACGGTCTTGTCGGGGGGCAAGTAAGAAGCCAGAAGAGAAAGGTCAGCAACGAAAGCTTTTAGCGTGTGCATGGAGCGGCCTTGATCGCGAAGGTAGATCTTCCAGGCCTGGATGGCTGGTAGAAGCATGGTGGAACTGTTGATGTGGGCGCTAAATGATTCCTGACTCATGGATGAACCTCTTTCGTATAGATATCAAGAACAAGTCTATAACCAAAATTCATGCTTGTCAACCGACGCCGACGCCGACCCAGAGTTCTGGTCAGATCACTGTGGACTTCGATAGAGCGCTTCGTTTAGCATCGGGTCAATTAAGTTGTAATCGGGGATGAGAACTTCTGCACCTGTGGCAATAATCCAGTCAACGGCCATCTCAGGAGATACAGCAAAACGGCGCAATGTATCAAAGTTTTTTAGTTCACTAAAGCGGTCAAGATTTGACAAAAGGATACTTAAGGGCAAATTGGTGTCTACATACTCGCGATAAACGGCATAGAGTTCAGGGGCTTTAGCCAGCATATTCAGGTTAAGTGCTTTTTCGGCAATTGCCTGGATGACATCCTGAGCACGACGGTTGCGGTCAAAATCGCTGGTACTGTAACGGGCTCGTGAATACCACAGCGCCCATTCGCCATCCATATGCGTGATGCCAGGCTCAAGCACACACCAATTCTTTTGGTTAAAGTAGCACCCATCCTCAAAATGTTGCGTCACATTCACGTCGATACCGTCAATACTGTTGACGACGGCTTCAAAGGCGTTGAAGTTGACCATAGCGTAGTAATCAGGTTTGAAACCGAAGTTGGTCTCAAAGGTAGCCTGAAGGCTCTGAAATCCTCCGCAGCGCCAGGCATTATTAATACGGTCCTCTCCACAACCAGGAATTGTGACGTAAAGATCCCTGGGGAAAGAAATAAGCGTGGTTGTGTCGTGGCTGGGATCAAGCGAGAGGATCATGATCACATCCGTGCGGAAGTTGCCCTCTCCATAATCGTCCACTCCTAAGAGTGCAATGTTAATTTGACCAGCAGGTAAATTCAAAGAGCTGGAAGTTACATTTGAAGCGGGTCCTTGTATTGGAATGATCTGCTCGATCAAACCTTTTTCCTGGGCCTCGGCAAGAGCGTTTACATCCGCTGGAGGAGGGGCAGCCTTAGCTTCCCCAAGCTCTAATACAAAAGGAAAGGAGTCATTCAGCACCATCGCCCGAACAACTACCCCGGTTAGAAACAAGCCCAAAAACGTGCAGATAAGAACGCCCAATCCCATCAGGAGCAAAGTTTGGTTTCTTCCCAATCTTCTCATTACTAACCTTCTTTATCCATTTTCAGATTTCCATTTTCTGCTGTTACTGGCAGCAGTATGCGGTAAGCAGTGGCATTTGGCTCAGGGTTATTGACCCATAAGTGACCGCCGCTGGATTTGACAAGATCAAGTGCTTCCCGCAAGGCATTGGCATCTCCAATGCCGACAGGCACAGGATAACTGTTGCAAGATATGTACTTTAAGAAGTGCTGCAGGTCAGACGGGGAGAGCCCGCCGCCATAATCAGTAATGCAAATCTCGATTGTCTCGAGTTTCCCCTCCGGTTCACCGCTTAAGACATCCACTTTGACTTGCCCATAGTTCGGCGAGGCTGAACACGCATTGCGCTGCAGCTGTTCAAGGATACGGGAAAGGCGCACAGTCTGCGAATAATCGAGATCTGGGATGGGTTGAACCGTACTGACGCAAGTTTGCCCTTGCCGGGCGAACAGATTGGCGTTAGTGCGGATTTCAGATTCCAATCGCTGGCGGGTACTGGAAGGGCTGGGTTTGTTCAAGCCGGAGGTGGTATTGGATTCAGTTGAATGAAAAAGCGATTGCTCGGCTGATGCTTGAGGAGTAATGGCTTGCAGTGCGGAACTGGCTGCTGTAAGAGCTTCTTTGAGCTGTTCAAGATGCATGGCGTTGCGGGTGAGCGCATCTTCCAGGCGATTTTTTTCCTGCTCAAGTTGATGGGTATTTTGCATTGCAGCAGTTTGACTCTTGAGTTTGTCGTTCAATGCGTCTACCTGGTTTTCCAGGTTACGCTGGCGCTCTGACCAGAGGCGCACTTGTTGGGTGCGCTCGTCCAGCAGGCGATTTTTATCCGCACGAATTGTGGCCATCAAAGCGTTGGTTTTATCCATCTGCTCCTGAAGCTCTTCCCGGCTGGCATCAATGACCGAACTGCTTTCCTGTGCTGAATGTAAAGAGGTTCTACCCTGGGCAAGGGACTCAGAATGCTCAAGGAGTTGCTGAAGCTTGGGGCGCAGTACTTTCAGTTTATAAATTTCCTGATCCCCCCAGACCTTCTGAGTGTACGGCGAGGCGCATAGCAAGCCGTACTTGAGGGCAGCTTGCCTGGTTGAAATAGGAAAGTAGAGCAAATTCCCAGCCTGATTGTAGGAAGTAGATTGTAAAAATGCGCTCTCTTCACTCCCCCTGCCTTTATGGTTGGAAATAAATGGATTGCCGTTTTCATCAGACTTCAGGAAGCCAGGGACTGAGCTGGCTGGAATCTCAGTGGTCTCAATATAGTCCTCCCTGATCAGATCAAATACTTTGAGCAATTGATACGAACCTAAATTCAAGCGTGAGGTCACGCCGCATATATCCGCCATCAGGTAAAGACTAAGGCTGTGAGTTAGCGATTCGAGCAGGGCGGATTGCTCAGTTTTAAGGCCAATTTCCAGCATCGTGCTTGCCAAAGCCGGGGAAAGGTCAGGTTTAGTGCTTTGGTCTGGCAGCTTCCTGGTGCTTGATCGTGGAACCTTTAATTGATCTATCGAAAAAGACAGTGCGTAGAAAGCAATGGCGACCAGTCCAAGCAGCTCACCGCGTGGGTAAACTTGCTTGCCTGTGAAAATTAATTCTCCTGCGACGATGAATGCCATTAAAAATAGATAGATATAGGGAAAGGCATTCGTGTGGGTGCGCAGTTGGGCGATATTGATGAGCGCGATGACCAGGATGGCAAAGCTCAAAACCAGCCAGGCAAGTTGGAATGGATTGCCAGGTGTTTGGCTTAACTGGGCTTTGGGCAGCCAGAACACAAAGGCAGCTGCTGCGGTTACCGCACCCGCGATACTAATTCCCAGGACCATCTGAGGGGAGGCCGTAGATTCACTTGCATGCCGTAGAGCCCAGGTCAACC
>WOZB01000031.1 GCA_011620445.1 Anaerolineaceae bacterium
GGCAACAATCAGCATCAAGAAAAAATCGCGAAATTTCGAAAATATTTTGAGCTCCGGGGCGTCTTTCCAGACTACCTGGTTAAAGGCAACTGCCAGCAGCGAGCCCATTGCCAGCCCCAAGCTCAATCCGGTTAATAAACGCAGCCAGTTTTGAGAGGGATAAATTTGCTTTAAGCCTGGCAGCAAACCAATGGCTGAATTGATGCCGTCAAGTGCAAAGCTTATAAAGAAGACAGCAAAAATAGCCCAGACCCAAAGTGGAGGAAATCCATTGCGTTTACCCTGCAGCCAGGTAAACCCAAGCCCAAGCAGGCAACCTAAATACATACCGGTACACCGGGCGCAAAGAGGAAATTGATGTTCAGCATCAAAAAACGAATGGCTTGGAATTTGATGGCAGACAGCATAACCGACCATACGGATTTTTTCCCAAAAGCCCGGAGGGGTCAGCGCAAGCCAAAAACCAAGTGCAACGAGCGCCAGAGCGGCCAAAACCGTGAGCCAGGATCTGCTAACCTTCTGATCGCGCAAGCCCGCAGTTTCTTCCGCGGGGCTTAATCCTGGCACCTCGGGCGAGTTCACTCTGATGCTTCGTACAATTCTGCGTGGACCGTTTTGAGCCAATCAATAATTTCGATGTGTTGAGGGCATAAACCTTCGCATTGGCCGCATTCAATGCATTGATCGGCTTTGTTTTCCGCCTGGATGCGGCGGTTGTAGTCAAAAACTGCCTGTTCTTTTTTGTCGTAGGCTTTGCCGTTATTGTAGATTTGGAAGATATCCGGGATGGCTACACCTGAAGGGCAGGGCATACAATATTCACAATGTGTGCAAGAGATGGGTGCGAGGTTTTTGTAGGCTTCCCGCGCGGCGTCCACCACTGCCAGTTCTTGCTTGCTTAAAGTATGGGGGCCACTTCGGTTAGCTGAAGCAATGTTTTGTTTCATTTGCTCCATATTACTCATGCCTGAAAGCAGCAGTGAAACTTCAGATTGGTTCCAGATCCACTGCAGCGCCCACTCGGCGGGGGTCCAGTCTTTTCCACTCTGATCAAAGACGGCCTGCACAGCTTGCGGCTGTGGGTTTAATGCCAGTTTTCCACCGCGCAGCGGTTCCATCACCACCACACCCAGACCTTTGGCAGCCGCGGCTCTTAAGCCCTTAAGACCAGCCTGGTATTCGACATCCATATAGTTATATTGGATCTGGCAGAAATCCCAGGCATCATAGCCATTCAAAATCGTTTCAAATGCCTGGTAGCGATCGTGGAAAGAAAAACCGAGTTTACGGATACTGCCGTCGGCTAACTTTTTCTCTGCCCAATCAAAAACCTTGTGCTTGAGGTAATTTTCCCAGGCGTGAATGTTTAAGGAGTGCAGCAAGTAGAAATCGATATGATCTGTTTGCAGTTTCTGCAATTGAAGGTCAAAGTATCTTTGCATGTCATCCTGGGAATTGATCAGCCAGGAAGGCAGCTTGGTTGCCAGGTAGGTCTTTTCGCGGTAACCCTCTCTCAGGGCTTGCCCGACGACCTTTTCGCCGGTTTCCTGGTGATATGACCAGGCAGTATCAATGTAATTTACACCGTGGTCGATGGCATAGCGAATCATACCGATGGCTTCTTCTTCATCAATTTTGCCGGAATCATCACCAATTATGGGCAGGCGCATACAACCAAAGCCCAATGCAGAAACCCTAAGACCACTTTTTCCAAAAGAACGATAATTCATGCGTACTCTTTTCTCTATAAGCTTCCATTTTAAGCGATTTATGCAAAAATGCCCAATAAGATTACACGCTAACACAGAACAGTATATTTGTTCCCGGTAATGATTACCGTTACAATAATTATGTGAGTACAGAGAAAACCAGCCCACCATCCAACGACCTGCAGAAGGCCGCTCAAGCTGAACAGGAAAAACCTGAAAATCAGGCTTCTCCAGCCTGGCCAACAGGCTTCAAGCTCATCATTACGCTCCTTCTGATTGTGGGTTCCTTTGTGGTCTTCTTTTACTTCAAAGAATACTTTGCCCTGATCCTGATTGCCTTCCTGATTGCCTTCCTATTAAAACCGGCGATTCGTTGGCTCAACCTCCAATTCAAGCTTAATTGGGGGCTTGCAGTAGCCATTGTCTATATCCTTTTCTTGCTGGTCATCATTGGCGCAATTGCCGGGGGCGGCAGCTTCATCTTCAACCAGGGTCAAAATATTTTCAATCTAATTAAAACAAATTTGGGCGGCTTTAATGAGCTGGCTGTCAAATGGGCTGGAAAGACGGTGGCTTTTGGTCCATTCAGTCTCCAAATTCCGAAGATTGACACGGAACTATTATCCACTGAATTGCTTACCCGGTTGCAGCCCATCGTTGGAACTGCCGGGAGCGCCGTTACCAAAACCGTTGGCTTTGTAGGTTCCACACTTTTCAGGCTGCTGATTGTTTATATTCTTTCGATTTTCCTGGTGGGCGATGGCAAACAGAGGCCAAGCCCAAGTGAAACCCTTATCGCCACCGGATATGCGTACGATTTTCGGCGATTTATGCTTGAGGTCAATCGCATCTTTAACGCTTTCATACGCGGGCAATTTACAGTTATTGCCCTAACAGTGGCACTCTATTCCTTAATACTGGCAATCCTGGGTTTTCCTTACTTCCTTAGCCTGGCTCTGGTGGCTGGCGTGGGCAGGCTGGTGCCCTACCTGGGAGCATGGGTTACATGGATTACTTTTGGTGTCTCCGCGCTGGTGCTGAGGCCAACACCTTTTGGTTTGCAGCCGATTTCCTATATGCTTATTGTGCTTGCGATTGCCCTGTTGGTGGACCAATTGATTGATAATGGTTTTCAACCCCGCGTGATGGGCAAAGCCCTTTCTGTGCACCCGGCAGCTATCATGATCTCAGCTTTGGTCAGTGCCCAATTATTTGGCCTGCTTGGTCTTATTCTGAATGCCCCCATCCTGGCAACCGCCAAATTAGGCGGTCATTATGTGTTGCGAAAATTGTTGGACAAGGACCCCTGGGAAGGCATGGAATATCTCGATCGCACCAAGACCAAATCGTTCAAACGCTTTAAGAGATTTACCCGCGGCTTTTCCAAAGCCATGCTATTTGCCTTTAATAGCTTTAAAAATTGGACAAGACACTTAAAGAAGACCAAACTTGTTCCTTAACAATTCCGTTGCTTGATATCTGAGTGAAAAGTTGGGATAATCAATAAAGATAAACCAAGGAGAATAAAATGGCAGACGAAAACAAAAAAGCCGTAAGCAGCATTGAACCAGTTACCACCACTATCGCAGAAACAGAAAATTTCATGGCCTGGAAAGCTGATGAGCCAGATGGCGAAACAACTTACCACCTTGAACTGAACAATGTCACCCTGCATTTCTTCAATGAAGAATGGAAAGAATTCCTCAAGCTGGTTGAAATAATCGTCGACGAAGAACTTTAATCATCAACAGAGATGGAAAACAAAACGGTGCAGTCTGAGGCTGCACCGTTAGTTTGTTAAGTGATGACTGAAAATTGTTAAAAGGCCATGACCAACAGCACTACCAGCAGTACCAGCACTAGCAAGCCAATCCCGAGCATGATATAGAAATTGCGCAGCATCTCCGCATCCCGCGAAACTAAACGTGAGTTGGCCAGATCAAAACCCTGAGTGGCGGAACTCAATTGTTCTTTCTTGACATCCAGTTTCTGATAACTATCCTGCAACGCAGGCGAGTCTGGCCGAGCAGCGTACACCTTCGGGCCAAGGCTTTCGATGAGAGGGATCATTTTCTCTTTGATAGCAGCCAATTCAGCCTGGCGGGATTTCAAATTGCTTTCCAAATTGCTCACTTGTTGATCGAGGGGCAACAAAGCGTCCTTATGCTCATTGGCAGCCTGATCCATCTGCGACTTGAGGTTGTCAATTTGCACAAGGTAAGGCCCTTGATCAGTCTCTAGTTTTTGTGATTGAGAGCTGAGTCCATTAATCTGGTCACCGAGGGCATAAATGGTTTTACCCAGGGTGGCAATGCTATTGTTTAAACCGGCAATTTGAGAGTCCCTATCCGGAATATCAGAGCCTTGAAGATTGGCGATGCGAGTTTCGTAATCGTGAGCTTCAGACTCCAACGCTTGCTTTTGCTCCACGGCTTTACGCAAGGTGGCAATAGCTTTGCCTTGTTCTGATTTCAAAAGGCTTAAGCTGTCCTTCATCTGGTTTAGCTGTACTTGCAGTTCTTTCGATTTTTGCTCATAGGCCGCGTTAAGCTTGTTGCGGGCATCCCGGCTTTTGGCTAATTCCAGTTGCACCGCCTTCACAACATCTTCCATAGGCGCGGCTTGCGCCTGGAGCGCTTCCAACTGGCCATACTCATCTGCATAGGTCGGGTCACTCACCCGGGCATCCCAGGCTTGATGCCCAAGCGCGCGCAGCAGCTCCAGTTGTTCAGCTTCGGTGCGTCGCTTTTGGTTCTTGAAACGCGCCTGGTCCACTTTGGATCTGCCCAAGGCTAAACCTTCGCTGACCCATTTTTTTAGATCCCCTTTAATAAAGAAGTAGTAGGCGATGCCGATAGCCGTTAACAGCAGGACGATGGCAGCAATCAAGGGCAAGAATTGGATCGCGGTCGCGTCTGAAGCACCTTTGGCACCCTGTGAAAGCGCGGTAGGGTAGCGGGGGCTCTGCAGGCTGCAGGCATTCAGCAGACTGAGAATAATGGAAATAAAAAGTGAGTTCTTTAACCAACGAGCAATAAGGTGACGCATATTAAGCCTCCTGTCCCTATGGCGGGACATACACTCTGTTGCAACATAAATGCCAGCTGCAGGTTCTTACCCGTTGCAGCAAGCTAATCCGCCCTCCGCACAACAATGTTGTTTGATTTGGTAAAATTATTTGTAAAGATTTCCTTCACCACTAGAAAGAGGTCGTTATGTTTATGATATTTTTTGTTTTGGATGACCCGGACCAGCTTATGCCGGTATTGGAGGCATGGGAGAAGGCTGGCATTCTAGGTGTCACAATCCTTGAAAGCACCGGCATGCAACGCGTAAAACACAAATTTGTGCCCATGCGTTTTTCGGTTCCATTTTACACAGATGAAGTGTGCCATCAAACTCTGATGGCAATTGTTGAGGACGAGGCACTTATCCAAACAGCCCTGGAAGCGGCAGAAAGTATCGTTGGAGACATTAATAATGGCCGCACGGGTGTTTTCGCCGCCTGGCCGTTAGTCTACACCAAAGGTCTCGACAAGAAGAAACCGGAATAAAAATGGTATGGGTTGAGTTTCTGATCAGCGCGGGCATAATCGTTTTTGCCTCCATGCAATTGGCGAAATATGGTGATGTCATCGCCTTACGCACCAAACTTGGCGGCATGATGGTAGGCACCCTATTGCTTGCCGCTGCCACCTCGCTGCCGGAGCTCCTGACGACCGTCACTGCCTGCCTGCAAGGCGAGCCCAACTTGGCAGCCGGCAACCTCTTTGGCAGCAATGCCATCAACATCGTGGTGCTGGCCATCCTGGATATAATGCACAGCCGCAGACGCTTAACCCGTAGGAATGCTGAAAGGCACGCCCTCACCGGCAGCCTGGCTAGTCTCATGATTGCTTTGGCTGTCTTTTTCCTGGTTGCCCGTCTGCCTTTTGCCATTAACTTTGGTAAATTCCGGGTGGGGGCGGATTCTTTAATAATGGT
>WOZB01000275.1 GCA_011620445.1 Anaerolineaceae bacterium
AGTGATTGCCGCTCTGCTGGGCACGGTAACGCCTTTTTGTTCCTGTTCCTCCATCCCGATTTTCATCGGCTTCACCAGCGCGCAGGTGCCGCTGGGGGTCAGTTTCTCCTTCCTGATCTCCTCACCGATGGTCGATTTAGGCTCCATTGTGCTGTTGATGAGCATCTTTAACGCCAAAGTTGGTCTGGCTTACGTCATCCTCGGCCTGGTGGTGGCGGTGATTGGAGCTTACATCATCCAGGCCCTCAGGATGGATGACCAGGTGGAAGACTTTATCCGCCAGATCAAACCTCTACAGGAAAATGAAGAAGAGGAAATCACTCAGAAAGCCCGCTGGGCATACGCCTTTGAGCAGGTGAAAATCACCATCAAAAAAGTGGCCCCATACGTGCTGATTGGGGTGGGTATTGGCGCATTTATCCACAACTTCATCCCCCAGGCCTGGGTGGAAAGCTTGCTGGGTGGCCGGCATTGGTACTCGGTGCCCCTGGCTACGCTGGTAGGTGTTCCCATGTATGCCGATATCTTCGGCACCATCCCCATTGCTGAAAGCTTGCTGGCCAAAGGTGCCGGTTTGGGCACCGTGCTTTCCTTTATGATGGCTGTGACCACGCTTTCGTTCCCTTCCATGATCATGCTGCGCAGGGCTATCAAACCCAAGCTTCTGGGCGTTTTCATCGCTATCGTCACCGCTGGTATCATCCTGGTGGGCTACTTTTTCAATGCATTCCAATATTTATTCGTCTAAGGAGCAATATGCCGCTTTTAAATTTCGGAAAAAAAGAAGAAACCCCTGTCTCCAAGAACTTCACCCCAGCCGGGGAAGAGCTATCGGTCAAAGTATTGGGCTCAGGCTGCAGCAAGTGCAATTTGCTGGAGAAATATGCCGTCGAAACACTTGAGGAAATGGGCCTTGCCTACAACCTTGAGCACGTTCGCGATTACGTGGAAATTGCCAAATACGGCGTTATGGCAACGCCGGCTTTGGTTGTCAACGAAAAAGTGCTGGTTTCCGGCCGAGTGCCAACCCGCTCAGAACTCAAAGAGCTGCTGGCAAAGCAATAGAAACTCAAAAGGTTGGGCGAATAAAGCGCATTTACTCATATTTCTGCGCGTCAACGGGCACCATCGTGGCAGCGCTGAGGGCAGGGTAAAGCCCTGAAATCAGCCCTACAATCGTAGCAAAAATCAAGCTGAAGATAGGTAGCCACCAAGGTGTTACCACCGCTATCGAACTGCCTAAACCGCCCATCCCGCCACTGCTTTGGGTGGCCAGGTACGAGCTGGCAAAGGTGTTAATCACCCCGCCGATGCCCCAGGCTAACAGTACGCCGCCGACCCCTCCAATCAGGCCAATGCCCCCGGCTTCGCCCAGGAAAATGCTCAGGATGTTGTTATTGGTTGCGCCAATAGCCTTCATGATGCCAATTTCACGCGTGCGTTCCAGGATGGCCATGGTCATGGTGTTGGCAATGCCGATAGCCGCCACCAGTAGCGCAATCGCCCCGACGCCGCCAAAGATCACTTGCATGGTCGAGAAGAAGGAATTGATGCTCTGGATCATGGATTGCGGCGTCCAGGCCTGAAAACCCAGGTCGTTGATGGTCTGAGAAACACTGGTGGCATCTTTGGGGTCCACAACCTGCACCATCAGGCTCTGGTAGCCTTCCTTGTTGCGGTCGGTTCGCCGGCCGTTCATCCACTCATTCCACTGCACCAGCTCAGCCTGGTCCACATACATGGTGAAATCCGACTCACCCTTCGTCTCTTTGAGCACGCCGATTACTTCCAGGCGCAGCGTTTTGCGCGTTTCGAGGCCCTCTTGCGAGTATCTAATCAAGTCAACTTTCAGAGTCTTGCCCATCAGCTCTGGGGGCTCAACCACTTCGTTGGGTTTGGGGTTGACCGGGTAAAAGTTGCGCGGCACCCAACTGCCAATGATCACCTTGCCTCTGCCGATGGTCGTTACGCCTTCCATGGCCGTCTGGCCGATTTCCGTCAGGTCCGCTATGTTCAGCCCAGTCAACTGGCCGTAGCCAATCAACTGTTCGTATTTCATTTCCATACCGCCGTACAGCGACTCTTGGGTAATCACCTGTTTGACGCCAGGGATGGCCTGAATGCTGGCAATGGCCTCATTATTCAGCACTTTCATCTGCGGTTGCTGGTTGCTGCTCCCGCCCCCGCCTCCACCGCCTGCTTTCACAACCGCCTCCTCGCCCATACCGGGGTAAACGCGGATGGTGGAAAGCTCATTGATGCCCCAAAGATTGCTGGTGGCGCTTTTTTGCAGGCCAAAACCCAGGGAAACCAGGGTGATTACCGCAGCCGTGCCAATCACCACGCCGATGGCGGTCATGGCCACGCGCCCTTTGCGCCGGCCGAGGTTATCCAAAATCAGGCTGATGAGGTCATTAAGTCGCATATTGGCTTTCTTTACTCAGATGGGTCGGCTCCAACAGTGCTTTCCACGGATGGCTTTCTTCTTCAGATGGGTGTGTCAAAACTGCCACTGCCCACGCACACCTCGCACAAAAAAAGTTCTCCCTCACAGGCCTTTGGGTAAGGCCCCAGGCAAGGGTTCGCTGGGCTTCTCGGGCTCTGGGGTGTTACTGTTGCTGGGGTTGATCCCAAAGAAGCTCTTAATGGCGTTCCATATCTTCTGGAAGAAATTCTGGTTTTGTTCCGGCAAGGGCTGCACATTCCCGCCATTCATTCCGCCTTGCTCACCAGCCGGTACCATGATAGGGTTGCCATTTTCATCCAGAATCGGGTTGCCATTCTCGTCCAGCTGAGGTACCAAATTACCTTCGGGCATCAGGAGGCCTTCCTGCACTTCCACATCCAGGCTGCCTTCATAGGTGCGTAATTGGTTGAAGTCATCCGTGTAGCGGATGGAGAAATTGAGCGGAATAATGCCCGCCAAATCCGGGATGAAGGTGGCATCGATGGTGTAATATCCGCCGGGGTCCAGGTTGCCGATCATGGCTGTGTTATTGCTGAGGGTGCCGGAGGGCGATGTGATGGTGAGGTTGCCTAGCACTACCGACTTTTTGGAGATGTTGGTCACCTGGATGGGTAGCTGACCGGGTTGGCCTACATTCAATAAAACGGGCAGCCGGTAGAACGAGAACTCCAGCTTGGGCAGAGAAAAGACCAGCAGGGTAATCACCTGGTCATCCACCATGCGGTTGCCTTTAGGGTCGGTGTAAACAAAGCTGATTTTGAATGGGTACGCCCCCGGTTGGGTGGTGACGTTAACCACAAAATCCTGCGTGGCCTCAATAGTGGTCCCCACGGCCACGTCGCCGATTTGAGCGATATTGGATTGCCCGAGCGGCGCAAAGTTGGTCAGGTCGCTGCCGCTGACGGTTACACCACCGCCCGGTTGGGGTGTGCCCCCAATATCACCAGGGGTGGACGTCACTCCGCCGCCATAGACCAGCGAAACCGCGCTGGCTGTGCTGGCGCCAACGTTTGTAATAAAAGTGGTCAGCTTAAAACTGGAGCCCGGCTCCAGCGGGTCCAGGTCGGTCAGGTAGCTCTTGACGACCATCAGCGGCTTTTGAGCAGCTGCGGGAGCGGTTGGGGTGCGGGTGGGTCCGGAGGGGGTTTGGTTGATGCCCAGGTAAAAGGTGAAGGCAGTCGTATAAGGCGTGCCGGCCATATCCGTATAAGAAACGGTGGCCATAATCAAGCCGGAATATTTCCAGCTTGATGCATCGCTCACTTTGAAGGGATGTGAAATCGTATCGGTGCTGCCCGGATCTATATCAGAGACTGTAGCAATGGCTACATTGCCTCTTAGGGAATTGAAGTCCTCACCCGAGAAACTGATAGAAACATTACGAGCATGTCCCTGCCCTGAGTTTTTCACTTGGAAGGTCAGCGTAAAAGGCGTCCAAGGGTCCACATTCTGCCCACCCCCATCTACTGAGTAATCGAGAATCGAGAGGACCGGCACTTCCACTCCCGGTTGGGGTGTTTGCGCGGAGGTTAAGGCATTCGGTAGCATCAAACCGGCTGAAAGCAGCAGTGCCAGGAAGACGAGCAGGGCGTGTTTAAGGTTTCGATTCATCATTACACCTCAGTAGTTAGCGTTTGATCGATTGCAATTCGATATTCAGTTTCAGAGACCTCTTTGCCGTCCAGCAAATAGATCACCCGGTTGGCAAAATTGAGCATGCGCGGGTCGTGTGTGGCTACCACAATAGTGCGGCCGGCCTTGTGCAGGTCATTCAGCATGTGCATAATCGCCAGGCCGCTCTGGGTATCCAGGTTGCCAGTGGGTTCATCGGCCAGGATGAGCGCCGGGTTGTTGATGAGGGCGCGGGCGAAGGCCACACGCTGCTGCTGACCACCCGAAAGTTCCGTTGGCCGGTGGTGGATGCGGTTGCCCAGCCCCACCCTTGCCAGCATGGTCTTGGCGCGCTGGTCGCGCTCGCGCCTGCTTATCCCTGAAAAACGCAGTGGAAAGCCCACGTTTGCCAAGGCCGTCATCGAAGAAACCAGGTTGAAACTTTGGAAGATAAAGCCGAGATGGTCTCGCCGGTAGCGCGCCAGTTGGGTCTCGTCCATCTGGTCCACCCGCTCACCGCCCACCTCAATATGCCCGGATGTGGGCCAGTCCAGCCCGCCAATCAGGTACAGCGAGGTGCTCTTGCCCGAGCCGCTGGGGCCCATCACTACAGCATAATCGCCCTGGTTGATTTCAAGGTTCAAGCCGTCCAGGGCTTTCACCTCGGTTTCGCCCATCTTGTAAATTTTGCGCAGCGCTTCCGTGCGCACAAAAGGTCTGGCCATTAGAAGAACATTCCTCCCGTGCTCATATTGCCAAGCACACCGCCCAGCAGGCCGGGAACGCCCTGCAAGAGCAGCATCATGAGGATGGCTGCAAGTACTGCGCCCAGGGCTTTGCCCATTGCCAATTTGGAGAGCGGCCTGGCCCCCACCAGCAGAAGGATGACATACCAGAGCCAGTAGGCATCGATGTTTTCAAGCACACTGCGTAAATAAAGTTGGAACCCGGTAGCATCTTCGGGCAGCAGGGCGGCCAAAGGCGCCGGGGCCAGCAGTCGGCCGCTGGAGGCCACCGTAATGGCCTTCACCAGCAGCCCAAGGGCAAAGGGCAGCATAACCCAGCTCACCAGGTTGCTGGATTTGACGTTCGGGCTGCGGCTGCCTCCCAGCGTGATCATCAGGTGCAGAATGTTGGCCGTCAGCAGCCAAATCACCCACCAGGTGGCGATTCCGCCCAGGATGGGATAAACATAGAGGAAGGTGGGGCTGGTTTTGGAGGCTTGGGCCATCATGTAACTGTCTTGTTCTTCCGGCGTCCAGTATTGGAACTCGGGGGGCATATCCAGCCCTGATTGGATGGCGTTGCGCTGAGCTGGTGCAGAAAGGACCACGTTAAAGATAACCATTAGGGAAAGCAGCAGCATTGGCAGCAGCCAATTGGGCTTTTCATCCGTCAGGATGGCGCGGATAGTTTTGGCTGGGCGCAAAAAGATGCCTGGCACCCAGGCAAAATGGAAAACCTGGCGCTGTTTGGCTTTACGCGGCGGTGTCAGCACGGTTTCGTCTTCCGGGGCTGTGCTGATTTCTGAGAAGCTGGGGAAGGCGCTTTCAGGCGCGCTTGGGGCAGCCGGTTCCGGCTTCGCAGCGGTGGTTGGAGAGGGTTGAGAGC
>WOZB01000123.1 GCA_011620445.1 Anaerolineaceae bacterium
CCATTACTCTCAAGTCCAGGTCAGTGGATTCAGCCAGCAACTTGGTTTCATTCAAGTTATTGAGCAAATCTTTATATTCATTTGCCAGTTTTACGATCGGTTCCAGATCGGATTTTTCCTTGGAAAGATCTGCGATGGTTTGATAATCATCAGCCGATTGGCCTAATTGTTCTTCTATGTCATAATAGCGAGAGAGAATCGCCTGCATTTTTTCAATCATTTTTTACCTGCCTGATAGGCGGCGATTATACCACGCCAGGTTGGACCTCTGCAGCCGCATTGTAGGGAAAAATACCCGTTATAATGGGTAAAATGCAGCTTTACTTCATCCGCCACGGCCAATCGACCAATAATGCCCTCCCTGACGATTTTGAGGATAATGGCTCAAATAACCGCTCGGAGGATCCTGATCTTACACCCATCGGCATCCGTCAGGCTCAATTGACCGCAGAGGCGCTCGCATTCCAGGATCCAAGTTTCAAAATTCAACATACACCTTACGGAGATGGCGATTTCCAGAACCGATCTGGTTTCGGACTCACACACCTGTATTCCGGCTTGATGATTCGGGCTGTACATACAGGAACCATCATCGGCGATCGCCTTGGTTTGCCTCTGACCGCGCACGTGGATATGCACGAGTGCGGCGGCATCTACCTCCAAAAAGAAGTCAATAATAAGAAAATCATTGAGATTATGCACGGCAAAGGCCGAACCTGGTTTGCCGAGAATTATCCTAAACTCCAATTTGTTTCACCCGTCGCGGAAAGCGGATGGTGGCCAGGGGGTAAGGAAGATTACCTTCCCCGTATTGAAAGAGCATTCAGGGTCATTGAATTTTTGAAAAACCGCCATGCCGGCACAGATGATCGCATAGGTATCATCACACACGGTAGTTTTTTCTCAATTATTTTCCGTGCTTTCTTCAAATTGGACCTGCACATTCTTCGGTCTGCCGACCAACCCTACCGCCTGGTTTATAATAATTGCGGCATCACTCGCATCGATGTTGTGAACCCGCGTTTTTTTGAGTTGATTTATCTCAACCGCACATGCCACTTGCCTAACGACCTTATCACCTGAGATAAACATGTCCGTTAGCCTTGAAATTCTTCTGATTTTTATTCTCATCTTTATAAATGGCGTTTTTTCCATGTATGAGATGTCGATGGTTTCCTCACGCAAGGTCCGCCTCGAGCAGATGGAAGATGACGGTGATGAAAGCGCTGCGAACGCGCTTAAGCTTCTTGCCACCCCTAACCGTTACCTCTCGACTGTCCAGTTCGTGATCACCCTCATCAGTATCCTTTCCGGTGCTTTTGGCGGTGCCCGCCTTGCCAAGCCCTTGGCTCTGTTCTTTGAACGTCAAGGTTGGTTTGAAAAAAGTTCCGAAGCTTGGGCGCTGACCTTTATCGTCATTTTGGTCACCTTCTTTTCGCTTGTCCTGGGCGAGCTTGTTCCCAAACGTATAGCCCTCGGCAACCCCGAACTTATCGCCGCTCGTTTTTCTGGAATCATGAGCGTTTTTGCGCAGGTAGCCCGCCCGGTTGTTTGGTTCCTCAGCACTGCCACAAATTTCTTCCTCAAATTGTTTGGCATTAAACCAAAACCTCAACCAGTAGTGACTGAGGAAGAAATCAAGCTGCTCATCGAGCAAGGCGCTCAGCAGGGCATCTTCGAAGCCAAAGAACAGGATATGGTTTCAGCGGTCTTCCGCTTCACTGAGCGCCGGGTGGATGCTCTTATGACACCGCGTACGGATATGGTGTGGATCGACCTGGATGACCCTAGGGGCGTCATCATTGACGACCTCAAGGCATCGGCTTTTTCGCGTGTTCCAGTCGCGCATGGCAGCCTTGACCAGGTGGTTGGGATGGTCTACTTAAAGGACCTCATCGGTGTAGATATGAGTTCTCCTGATTTCAATCTACTAAACTACGCGCAAGAGCCCTTATATGTTCCGGAAAGCACCAATGCGCTTGCTGTTTTTGACAAATTCCGCCTGACCGGCAAGCATCAAGCGCTCGTAATAGACGAATATGGCGGTGTCCAGGGAATCGTCACCCTCTATGATGTGCTCGAATCCATTATGGGCGATATCCCCCAGGATGAATTGGATACGAGTCAGGAAGCCATTCAGCGAGCTGATGGTTCCTGGCTTTTTGACGGTTTGCTGCCAATAGATGAACTTAAGGACAAACTGGATTTGGATGAGCTGCCAGAAGAGTCAAAAGCCGGGTACCAAACCCTGAGCGGTTTTGTGATGAACCAGCTGGGTGCCATCCCGCGGGTGGGCCAGAGCTTCACTTGGGATAAGCTGCGTTTTGAAGTTGTGGATATGGACGGCCGCCGCGTGGACAGGGTTATGGTTAGCGACGCCCGGACAGAAACTCAGAAACCGTCTACCTAATCCTTCGACCAGCGGGTATACATGGCATGTGAAATCACATGCCCGGCAGATTTATCCACCGTTACCAGTTCACCGGTTTCCGTTTTACCTCTTTCCCCCATCACTTCTACGACGGCTTGCTCAATGAGCAAAGCTGAAGCCCGGATGGCATAAGCCGTGATGACCATAAAATCCGCGTCATTACCCAACAGACCGCGGCAAGCACGCATCAGTTCCGGAATCTTTTTGAAGAAATCCCATACCTCCCCCGAGGTGCCCCTTCCAAACTTTGGAGGATCCAGCACAATCCCTTGGTACTTGCTACCTCGGCGCATTTCACGTTCTGCAAATTTCAGCGCGTCTTCGGCAATCCAGCGCACAGGCTGCTTCTCGAGGCCTGAAAGTTTGTAATTGTAATTTGCCCAGGTAATGGCGTGTTTGGAGGCATCCACATGCGTTACCTCCGCGCCGGCTTCTGCGCAAGCCAGGGTTGCCAGGCCCGAATATCCAAATAAGTTAAGTACCTTGAAAGGTTTGGCAGCTTTACGGATGCGGTTCTCCATCCAATCCCAATTGCTGGCCATCTCAGGGAAGACGCCAATATGCCGGGAATTAGCCAGTTGAGCCTGGAAACGCAGGTTTTTGTAGCTCATCTCCCAGGATTTTTCAATAGGTTTGAGAAACCTCCAGGAAGCACCGTATTCAGCTTTTTCTTCAACCATCATGGCATCAGCCTTATCCCAGACCTCAGGCTTAAGGGTTTTTTCCCACACGGCTTGCGGCTCAGGGCGAATGAGGATATGCTTGCCAAAACGTTCCAGCGTTTTGCCTTTGCCGCTATCCAGGAGTTCGTAATCTTCCCACCCTTGGGGGGCCAAAAGGTGAATTGTAGTCGCTAAAAAATCGTGTTTTGTCATGGAATTTACCTTATGATATTGAATATTTGGGTTGCCAGAAGGAATGTTACCAGTGCTATTGCCAAAGCGCGTTGGTAAATCGAAAATATGGCGTGCGTGTAAGTTCCATTGTGGCTGCTGTGATGCGAGAATTGCGGGTTGAACATGATCAGGAGCAACACCAGCATCAATGCTGAGGCCCAGGCAGGCACCAGCCCTGAGAACGTGAACACAAAGAAGCTGGCTAACAAAACCAGAATCGAGGTAAGGGCAAGCGTAACCGATAGTCTGGGCCGGAGGTTCTCCTCCGCTTTTCCACCTGCTTGGGTTTCAACCCGGCTGAAATAAGCTGCAAAGGTCAGCAGGAAAGCCAAACTGCCGCTAAACAATGCGTTATTTCCAAAGTGAGCTGATTTCAAGATGGTGGCACTGAGAAAGGGCAAGAAAGCAGTCAGGATTGAGAAACCCAGGGCATCCAACAACATGCTCTGGCGAAGCCTCAAGCTGTGATGGAAGTAAAATAACCCTGTTATGAGCATGGCCAGATTAGTCAGTAGTGTACTCCTGGAACTGACAGCGCTCAGTAAAAGCCCAATACCTGCCAGCACTAAGCTCAATTTCGAAGCGTCTGGAATGGAGAGATAACCTTTGGAAAGCGGATTATTCGGGTTTTTGCCTTCAGAAAGCGCGTCCAGCGGTGCATCTTCAATACTTCCAAAGGCAAAAATCGCCATAACAAGGCACAAGATTCCAAAACTGTTACATATTCGCAAGAATAAACTCTGGTTCGCTGAAACAAGCCAGCCCAGTGCCATACTTGAAGCTACAGGCCAAAAAATAAGATCAAGCTGGGTTAAGCGCAGTAATTTGGTCACCAGGTGTTTCATACTTTAGGAAAGTATACCAAGCGCAAGCAATGATTTGAATCAAAAAAAAGATATTGGTAAGAAGACGATTAGAATTTATTAAACAAATTAATGGAGGCAGAAATGGATTTTGATCGAATAATTGACCGCCGCAGTACCGAAAGCTTGCGTTGGCAAATTTACCCGCAAGACGTATTACCTCTATGGGTGGCAGATATGGATTTTGAAAGTCCTGCCTGTGTGCTAAAAGCGTTGCATGAACGGGTTGACCACGGCATCTTCGGTTACGACCTGGCGACATTCGGCCTAAAGGAAGTGTTCATCGAGCGCATGCAAAACTTATATGCATGGCAGGTCACTGACCCGCAGCTCAGTTTCGTTCCAGGAGTGGTCACTGGTTTCAATCTCGCCTTGCGTGCTCTATGTCAGCCTGGGGATTCGGTCATCTTCTTTACCCCTGCCTACCCTCCATTCTTCTCAGGTCCCAAATCAGCGGGTCTCAATGTTATCGAATGCCCGATGCTTGAAGACTCGGAAAGCAATTACAGCATTGATTTTGACCTGTTCGAACACCTGATTGTTGAACATCATGTGAAAGCATATATCCATTGTGATCCGCAAAATCCAACCGGCCGTGCCTTCTGCCGGGCGGAGCTTGAAAAATTAGCTGGGATTCTCCTGCGCCACAGAGTCTTTACCTGCTCCGATGAAATTCATTGCGATATAGTTTATGACGGCTGCCAACACATTCCCATTGCTTCCCTTTCCAGAGAAGTTTCTGACACAACCCTCTCATTTCTTGCCCCAAGCAAAACTTTCAACATTGCCGGCCTCTATGCCTCGGTTGCAATCATTCAGAATGAAACCCTTGCCAAACGCTTTACTGACGTCCGCAGTGGACTGGTTGGCTCACCGAGCTCGCTAGCCCTGACGGCTGCTAAAGCAGCCTACAAAGACGGCGCAGAGTGGCTGGACGAATGTTTGATTTATCTGCAGGCAAATCGCAATTGGTTGCTTGAAAATATTCAAGCGCGTTTGTCTGGTGTAAAAGCCACCCGACCCGAAGCCACTTTCCTGATGTGGCTCGACTGCCGCCAAACCGGGCTTGAAAGCCCGTACAAATTCTTCCTCGATAAGGCAAAGGTAGCCTTGAATGACGGCCTTACCTTTGGAGAGCAATACAGCCAATTCACCCGGCTAAACTTTGGCACCCCGCGGGCAAATCTTGAGACAGCCCTGAATGCCATGGAAAGAGCCCTGAAAGAACGGTAATTCTCCGTATGGACCATTCAACTGTCAGTGACGATGCCCTGCGTCAAAGCCAATACCGGGATGCAAGCAATCTGAATGCCCGTATTCGCATCCATAAGCTTTTTACAGTAGCGGCAGAATCCTGGGAAGATTTCATCCTTTCAAATCTGCAGCTCTCTCCAGGCGAAGTCGTTCTCGAGCTTGGCTGTGGCAATGCCAGCCAGACCCGCCACAACCGGGGCGCTTATCCTTCCTCCCTGTGCTAC
>WOZB01000244.1 GCA_011620445.1 Anaerolineaceae bacterium
GTTCATAGACCAGGCACAGGTACCAGAATTCTTGATTTGCCAAACTTTTTCGTAAGTCGTGCCAACCTTCACAGTACTGCCTGTTTGGATTGCACCAATATCACCCATAAATTCAAACGCAAAATAGCACTTGCCAGCTTCATCCCAATGCTTCACGCTTTGATTGGCCGCCGGGTTTGCAGTTGCGGCGGCAGTAGGATTAGCGCTGGTTTGGGTACCCGCTGCCGGCGTACCAGCTGTTGCGATTGCCTGAGCAAGGGTTGCTGTGGGCATGGGAGTGGCTGTGGGCATAGAAGTAGCCGTCGGCTGTGCTAATTCGGTTAGTTTAATAGCCATCTGCTGGACTGCCAGTTCGGTAGCCTTGGCCATTTGCGTTTCTGCAACCCGAGTTGCAATTTCAACAGCAGAAGGGGTCGCGGGACCAGCAGGCTTACAAGCACTCAGGCCGAGCAGGGCAATAAGAATCAAGCCTGTTATGATCAAGATATTGTGTTTTTTCATGTGGCTTCTCCTGAGTAGAGCGGAATCATCCAATCGATAATATTTGGATTTTACCACGCTTAAGATTTCGTTCTTCCGCAATGATGTTCACAATTTTTGTTGACCAGATGATAAAAGAAGGCAGCTTGCGCCGCCTTCTGGTTTTCCAATAACAAAATCATTTGTCCGTTAACGCAGCCAGACCAGGCAGTTCCAAACCCTCAAGCATTTCAAGAGAAGCACCACCGCCAGTGGAAATATGGGTGATCTTGTCTGCCAGGCCGCTTTGGTTGATCGCTGAAACACTATCCCCGCCGCCGATTATACTGATTGATTGACTGTCTGCCACCGCTTCAGCAATCGCGAAGGTACCTTTGGCAAATTTTGGGAATTCGAAAACGCCCATGGGTCCATTCCAAACCACGGTGCCAGCATCCAGGATGGTGAGCCGGTAGGCTTTGACGGTCTCGGGTCCAATATCCAAAACACGCCAGCCAGCTGGAACGTCGCCCAAAGGCACAACTTTCGTTTCGGCTTCAGCGTCAAACTTATCTGCCAGCACCATATCAACCGGCAGCATCAACTTGGATTTGCCTTTTTCGATTAATGTTTTTGCGGTTTCCAGGCTTTCTTTCTCAACGAGGGAATCCGCCATCTCGTAACCTTTAGCTGCCAGGAAGGTGTTTGCCATGCCGCCGCCAATCAGGATGTGGTCAGCTTTTTGCAGCAAGTTATCAATAACGCCGATCTTGTCGCTGATTTTGGCACCACCCAGGATGGCGATAAACGGCCGCTTGGGATTATCGATGGCATTGCCGAGATATTGGATTTCCTTTTCAAGCAAAAACCCAGCCGCCGAAGGCAAATAGGCATTTACCCCAGCCGTGGAAGCGTGAGCGCGGTGAGCGCTGCCAAAGGCATCATTCACAAAAAGGTCCGCCAATGCAGCCAATTGCTTGGCCATTTCCGGGTTGTTCTTTTCTTCTTCAGGATGGAAACGCGTGTTTTCCAGCACCAGGATCTCACCGGGCTTCAGGGCAGCAGCAGCCTTCTGGGCTACCTCGCCCACGCAGTCTTCAGCAAAATGCACCGGCGCTTTAACGAGGTTGGCCAGATGATCCGCCACAGGTTTCAGTGAGAATTGAATATCTGTAGCAGTCTTGGGTCGGCCCAGGTGGGAAGCCAAAATGACGGCAGCGCCATGTTCAAGTAAGTAATTGATGGTTGGCAGTGCCGCGGTAATGCGGGTATCATCGCTAATTTTGCCGTCCTTGATGGGTACGTTGAAATCCACCCGCACCAAGACTTTCTTTCCCTTTACATCCAGGTCAGTGACCATTTTCTTGTTGAACATAAAAAGCTCCTTCCAAAAATAACGCCATACCTTTTGAACGGTATGGCGTTTGAAATTGCGTTGTTTCCTCGCGATCGCTGATGCTTACAGAGAGGCAGCAATCAATGCGGCAAGGTCTGAGGTGCGGCATGAATAGCCCCACTCGTTGTCATACCAGGTCATGACTTTGATCAGATTGCCACCCATGACCATGCAGTAATTGAGATCAACAATGGAGGACCGGGAGTCGCCCTTGAAGTCCATTGAAACTAATGGGTCGGAGTATTCGCCCGTGGTGTAACCGAGGATGCCATTCAGCGGACCGTCAGCAGCGTCTTTGAAGAGTTTGACCAATTCTTCCTTGGTGGTGGCTTTTTCTACGGTGGCTACGAAGTCAACAATCGAGACAGTTGGGGTGGGTACGCGCATGGACATGCCGTCAAATTTACCCTTCAGTTCAGGAATAACCAGGGCAACCGCCTTGGCAGCACCAGTTGATGTGGGGATCATATTCAGGCCAGCAGAGCGGGAACGGCGCAATTCTTTCTTATGGCCTTGATCCAGGATAACCTGGTCATTGGTATAAGAATGGATGGTCGTCATAACGGCATATTGAATCTTCAGTGCATCATTAACAATTTTGGCAGCTGGGGCCAGACAGTTGGTCGTGCAGGAAGCGTTGGAAATGATGTGGTGCTTGGCAGAGTCATAATTGCCCTCGTTCACACCCAGGACGATGGTGATGTCTTCGTTCTTGGCAGGAGCAGAGATGATTACCTTTTTAGCACCACCGCGCAGGATGTGGGCATCTGCGCCGATTTTCTTGGCATCCGGGTCGCTCTTTGCGTCTGTGAAAATGCCGGTGGATTCAACCACAATATCCACACCAAGGTCTTTCCAAGGTAAATTGCCGGGATCCTTCTCGGCGAATACCTTCAGAACCTTGCCATCAATCGCGATATCCGTCTCGTTGACAACTTCCACTTTACCAGGGAAGATACCATAGTTGGAATCGTATTTGAAGAGGTGGGCATTTGTTTTTGCATCGAAGAGGTCATTGATAGCGACAACCTCTAAGGTGTCGGAGTGGCGTTCAAGCAAAGCCTTTAAGACCTGCCGTCCAATACGACCAAAACCGTTAATACCAACTTGAACTTTAGACATGTAAACCTCCATGAGATTAAGAATACTTTTTAGTAATATTTGGCTGTAATTTAAAGAAGATTTTATCACCTTCTCGTTAACAATTTCAAGGATTCCAACTTTCGTAAAAACCTTAATTTAGATTTAACACCGCTTGTTTTCTACAGTTAATTTTTCGCGGAAACGAAGAAGCCTGTGGAAAAACCGCTTATAAAAGCGGGCCGGTGCGTTCCTCAAATAGGTTAATGATTGCTTTAGCCAACTTCTTCGAGTCGTGCCGCCAGGGGTAAAGGTCATCAGCCAGGTTGGCTTCGTAGACTTTGTAATTCTTAAATACTTCTTCGTCAGCCCTCACCCAGGTAATATCCTGAGCCAATTGCCCTTTTTGGTCCTTATTGCAAATCACCAGATCGAAAAGTGACCTGCCCACATGCCGTTCCAACACGCGCAAATGGTCGGAAGCTGTAAAGTTATCGGTTTCTCCGCGCTCGGTGGCCACGTTGCAGATAAAATATTTCTCCGCCTTGCTGGATTCAATCGCTTCTGAAAGACCCATTACCAAAAGATTAGGCAGCAGGCTGGTGTAGAGGCTGCCCGGGCCGATAATGATCAGATCTGCATTCAGAATAGCAGAAATCGTTGGCGGATAAGCCAGGGTATCAGCTGGGTCCAGCCAGACCCGCAGGATCTTGCCAGGTGTATTTGTCAGCTTGGATTCCCCGTTGATCTGGACAACTTCGCCGCTTTCGGGCACCTGTAAGTCCCCAATCAACTGAACACTGGCCAATGTAGAGGGAAGCACTTTGCCGTAGATAGCCAATACACGACCGGATTCCGCCACTGCTTCCTCAAAGGATCCAGTAATTTCCGATAGGGCAGTAATAAGAAGATTGCCGAGGGAATGGCCTTCGAGGCCAGACCCGGAACGGAAGCGGTATTGGAAGACCTGTGAGAGCAGCGCTTCATCATCTGATAACGCTGCCAAACAGTTGCGAATGTCGCCTGGCGGAAGCACGCCCATATCCTTGCGCAATTCCCCCGAAGAGCCGCCGTCATCTGCCACTGTCACAATGGCAGTTACATTATGAGTGTATTCCTTGATACCTCGCAATAAGGAGGAAAGACCATGTCCTCCCCCGATAACCACAACCTTGAGGCCTTTCTCTCGCTGCCGATAATGGCTGATGGTATCCCAAACCGGCCGTCCATTTTTCTCGAAGGGCCTCAGCAATGCCCGGTTGGCCCCCCAGATCCCCAGGAAAATCAACACAAAGCCCAGGCCGCCAAAGAGTATGAAACGGATAGGTCTGGAGAGGAAACGCAATGACAGCACCTCGAGAATCGGAATAACATTGGGGTTTTCAGTGGTGCGATAGTATTGGAGGATGATCAACGCCAGTCCCAGCCCGAGGAACATAGCCCCTAAGATGGCCAGAACCATCCAGCGCCGATAACCGGTGCCAGGCGCAAACCAACGTGTTTCCATCTTAATCTGCCGCCCTAAAGATTGAAACCAGTTTTCATCTGTTTGTTTTGGATTTTGCATCCCTGTGATGATAATCTTATTCCGCAGGCGCGTCAACGAACGGCAGTTCTATTTGGATTGACCCATTCTATAGGATGGTGCTGGCGTCTTGGTGATAAAATAAAACCCATTGGACTACCCCTTATTTGGAGCAATTATGCCTATTCTCACCTCAACCCTCGTTATGCGCTCAGGACCGATCCCGGGTTCTTCCTATATTCTGGAAAAACCGGAGGTTGTACTTGGCCGCGAACTAAACAATGATTTACCGGTGCCAGACCCGGAAATATCTCGCCGGCACGCCCGTTTTATCACCCGCGCAGACGGCGTCTACATCGAAGACCTTGGCTCCACCAACGGCACATTCCTGAATGGCGTACGCATCAAAGCGCCAACTTTGCTGCATTCGGGCGATCTAATCACCCTGGCAGAAAGTACGGTCTTCGTCTTCGAACAAAGAAGCGCGGAGCCCATTTACACACAAGCCCCCTACATCGCCCCAGTTGTGGAAGAACCTCAGGTTTTTCAGGCTTACGTTCCCGAACAGCCCGCTGTGCAGTTCCAGCCAGTACAGGCTCCAATTCCAAGCTCAGCACCTTCCCCGGCTCCTGAAGTTGTCAGGGAACCTACAAAGATGGGTTGGTGTTCAATTATTCTCATCATTCTCTTAATCTCACTTATCCTGATCATCGGGGTTCTGGTATTTATGCCCGCTTCCTGGTGGTGCACGCTTACCTTCAACGCCCTCAGCGGTTGCCCTCTCAAATGAGTTAGAAAAACTGATAAGGGCTGCAAAAAGCCCTTTTTTTATTGTTCTGCGGTGCTGGAAGAGTTCCTGGCAAAGATTTTTATCGCAATGATTAGCTTCATGGCTGTGTTAAATAATTGCATATATTCACTGCGGCAACTCCCTTTGATTAAACCGCCTGAAAACCTATCCTCTCCCTTGATTCCAAATTGCCCCAATTGCTGGTAGCCCTGGGTTTGGAGAGTCTTTTTGTTGCGGTTTTAATTGCCAGCAGTTGCTCGCGCCTCAATATGCCCGACCCGGCAAGTCTCAGCCTGAGTTAGGTGATAGTCTTTGTTCTGGTCATCTTCACTGGAATCGCTTTCCTGGTTCAGGCCTCTATGATCAAAAA
>WOZB01000087.1 GCA_011620445.1 Anaerolineaceae bacterium
GGGCTGAAGCGCCCATCACTGGGGAACCAGTCACAACCATAGCGTTTCCACAGGTAACTCCACAAACCGCAAAACAAACCCAAGAGCCTGCGGTTGAAACCCCAACTAAAATTCCTGCAGTTAACTCCACACCCGGGCAAGAGCTAAAGGGTGGTTTAGCCTACATCAGCAGCCCAAAGGTGAGCAACGATGAATTGAAGGCTCTTGCAGAAGCGCAAAACCGCTTTGCCGTTGACCTCTACAAGCAGATGGCGGCCCAGCCGGGCAATCTGTTTTTCTCTCCTTACAGCCTGTATTCGGCCCTGACGATGAGTTTTGCCGGTGCAAAAGGAGCCACTGCCGGCGAGATGATCGCGACTCTGCACCTGCCTTTCACCAGTGAGAAGATCCACCAGGTGATGAACGGGCTTACCCAGCGCTTACTTTCCAGCGCGATGGTGGGTGATATCGAACTCTTCAAATTCACCATTGCCAATGCCGTTTGGGCGCAGGCTGGCTATCCTTTTCTACAAACTTACCTGGATACACTCTCGGCAAACTATGGCGCCGGCCTTCAGATTGTGGATTTCCGCGATAAGGATGCAACCTTAAAGATAATCAATGATTGGGTTGAGGAGCAGACTAACGCACGTATCAAGGACCTGCTCAGCAGAGAGGCTCTCACACCCGCAACAAGATTGGTGCTGACAAACGCCATCTACTTTAAGGCCAATTGGGCCAGCCAATTCAAGGAAAAAGACACCGCTGACGCGCCATTTTATCTGCAGGATGGCAGCTCACAAAGCGTAAAAATGATGTTTCAGCAAGCGGATTTTGCTTACGTTCGCAACCAGCAATTCGATGCCGTAGCATTGCCCTATGAAGGTGGAAACTTCTCGATGATCCTCTTGATGCCTAATGGTCAGAGCCTGGAAGAGTTTGAGAAAACCTTAACCCCTGAAGTCCTCAACATTCTGCCCAGATCGCAGGCAAGTGCAAAAATGCAGCTCTATGTGCCAAAGTTCGGCATGGAGCAAAGCCTCAGCCTGGTAGAGACACTCCAGAATTTGGGGATGAAATCCGCTTTCGAAGATACCGCTGACTTTTCCGGGATGACCGGCAGTAAGGATCTCAAAATTTCCGATGTGGTCCATAAGGCTTTCCTGCAGGTCAACGAAGGCGGCACCGAAGCCGCCGCTGCTACAGGTGTGGTGATTGGGTTAACTTCAGCTATGCCTCCTGAGGAGGTCATCGAGATGCGTTTCGACCATCCATTCCTGCTCATGATCCGGGATAACAACACCGGGGCGTTGGTCTTCTTTGGCCGCTACATGCAACCATAATCTTATTGTTTTTTACCACAAGAGAAAGGATAGTTTCGCTATGCCATGGACAACCCAAAAATATCCAGTCAGTTGGAAGAATCTTGACCCAATTACGCGTAAAAAGGCAATCGATATTGCTAATGCCATGCTTTTGGATGGCTACACAGAAGACCAGGCTATTCCTATTGCCACAGCCCAAGCTAAGAAATGGAAGGAAGACGCTGATGCTTCCGATCTGGCAAAATTGAAGCGTAAGGATGTTACCAAACACAAAGCAGCTACCGGACCTTCCGGGGCACGCCTGATGGATGATAATGTGATCGTACGCTACTCTCCAGAACGAAAAGAATGGATGGTTATCTCAGAAGAAGCCCTAAATGCGGATAGCTACCATCATTCCAAGCCTGAAGCGTTGAAACGGGCTAAAGAAATCGCATCCAAACGAGGCACAAAAGTAATCGCTGAAAAAAAAGGTTCTGTGACACCCAAGTAAAAAAGAAGCGGGCTTTTACCTAAAGCCCGCTTCTCAGTTCTCTTGAAAATTATTCGCAGATAAATGCCAGATTTAATGTGCCAGGCCCCACATGAGCGCCAATGATCGGGCTCAATTCAGCACGGATAATGTTGACAGGGTTCACGGCTTCAATTGCTTTGGCTTCCATTTCAGCAGCTTCTTCAAAGGCCAGGGCATGCTCCACGCCGATAGCGAGCACCTTGCGGCCAGCTGCTTCCCTGACCATCAATTCGACCATGCGGTTGATAGCTTTCTTGCGTGAAACTACGCTCTCAAGCAGGTCTATTTTGCCGTCTTCTTTGTTCATCCACATGATGGGCTTGATCTGTAAGGCAGAGCCAAAAATGCGCTTGGCGGTATTGATGCGCCCGCCGCGGTGCAGGTACTCAAGCGAGGCCACAGTAAAGAAAGTGCCAACGCGGTTGTGGGCTTCCTCAACGGCTTTGGCGCAGGCCATGGCGTCCCCACCTTCAGCCGCAACCTTTGCAGCTTCAAGCAGCTTAAAGCAGACCGCCAGTGAACTGGTTTTTGAATCCACAATCTGGAAGGCATCCGAATTGCCAAGTTCCTGTTTTGCCATTTGCGCAGAGTCAAAAGTTGAGGAAACACCGCTCGAGAGGCCGGTATAGAAAACCTGCCGTCCTTCTTCAAGGAAGGGACGCACAAGTTCCACAAATTGGGAAACAGACACCTGGCTGGTTTTGGGTAAGGGTGCCCCGTCTACTATGCGCTGATAACACTCTGTGGGTTGGATTTCTATGCGGTCTAAATATTCTTTACCCTCCCAAAGCAAATGCATTGGTAAAATGGAAATGTCATACTTATCCTGCAGATCAATTGGCAGGTCAACGGCGGAATCAGTAATTATCTTTACGGGTTTCATAGGTCTCCTCGATTATGATTGCGTGTTAAGAGTATAGGAAAAATGCAAACTTTTGCTTGAGATATATATCACATGGCCGTGTTTCTGGCAAATCAGACGAGTCTGATAGGTTTTGGCAGTTCCTGACGGTATGGCAAAGCTAAAATCGCTGGAAACACACGAATGGAGTGCTAATTATGAACCAAAACAGCAAGACCGGGGACGAATCTAAACTTCACGACGAACCTGTATACGAGAGCGGCATTGGCCAAAAACAGAACCACTGGGGTTGGCTCTTGCTCCTTTGTCTGGCTCTTGGCGGGCTGATGGCCGCGCTCCTCTACAAGCAACCGCTGGGGATGCAATGGCTGATATTCGTGCTTTTGTTTGAGCTCAGCCTTTTTGTTTTTGCTTTTATCCGAAAAACACAAGTTCCCTTTTCCAGTATCATCCTGGCAATAATCAATATTGTCATTGCCCTGGTGACCGTGCTGCGCACTGAGTCGTATTCAACAATGCTGGCAGTGCTTTCAAACCTACTTGGTCTGGGTTTGCTTGCGGCCAGTTTTTTGAATGGGCAGTGGTTGGTCTTTCGCTTACGGGAGTACGTAGTTGAAGCCATGCGGCTGGTGCTTTCGGTTATGGCAGGATTCTTCAGGTTATTTATCAAGGATGATGCTGGTGTCGTGGGTGGTCAATCTACAGCAGAACCCAGCCAAAACTGGAAGAATTTGAAACCATACCTCATTGGCTTGTTGATTGCCGCACCGCTTCTCCTCCTTTTTGGATCACTTTTCGCCTCAGCCGACCCTATTTTCGCAGAAAAGATCCAGGCTATGTTTACATGGATCAAGATCGAGAACCTCCGGGACCTTATCCAGCAATTGATTATCACGGTAATCATCGCCTATCTCAGTTTTGGTGCCATCGCCTTTGCCTTCACTCGGGGTGCCCTCAGGCAGAGCGTCAGCCCAGACCAGCCGCTTTTCAAGCCTTTCCTGGGGATAACAGAAAGCATGGTAGTGCTGGTACTGCTCAACCTTCTCTTTGCCAGTTTCCTGTTTATCCAATTTCGTTACTTTTTTGGCGGCGGAGCTAATATCACCATTACCGGTTACACCTATTCCGAATATGCCCGCAAAGGCTTCTTCGAGCTGTTGGCAGTAGCCCTATTTGCTGGCGGGTTGCACTGGGGGCTGAACGCAATTACAAATCGGGAACAGCCCAAACAGAAGCTGGCATTCGCGCTGGCTGTGACAGTCCTCTTTATACAAGTGGGGGTGGTGATGTTTTCTGCCTTCAATCGCATGCGTTTGTACATCGAAGCCTATGGCCTCACCCAGGAACGCCTGCTTCCACAAATCTTTATGATTGTCCTGGCTTGCATCCTCCTGGCTCTTTTGGTAATGGAATGGCGCAAACGTTTCGACAAGTTGGCGATGGTGCTTACCCTGAGCCTGTTTGTCTTTACTCTGGTTGTGGCTGGATTTAATGTGGATCGCACCATTGCCGTACGTAACCTTGAATTAGCCAAAAGCAGTGGAAAGCTGGATAGCAACTTTGCTGTGGAACAGCTATCTACGGATGCTGTGCCCGTGTTGTTTGAAGCCTATGACAATCAAACCTTACCAGGCGAGCTGCATCAGACACTTGGTAAAGTTTTGGCCTGTAAAGCTGCCCGCCTTGGCTCAAGATTGGACACACCACAACCCTGGTTTGCCACGAATTTTATTGATGCACGCGCAAAGACCCTTTTCACGGCGCACCGGCTGGAATTGGCCCAATACACATTTGAGAGCGGTGATGGAGGTTCTGGGTTTCAGTTCCCCGAAGGTTTTGTATTCTGTGATTCTTCGTATAATATTGATTGAGCGTACGAACTCACTTAACAATTAGTAAGCTCTCCAAGGAGGTCGATATGAGCCAGCACAGATATCTGCTAATCTTCGTGCTTGTATTATTTGTGCTTGTTACGGCCTGCACAACAGCGTTACCAGCCCATGAACCTACTCTCGCCGGACCGACAAATACCAGCCAATCCACGTTGGCTCCGGCAAATCCAACAGTGCCTGAACCGACCTTAGATCTAACACCGCAAGCATCGGCACTTCCACTACCAACGGCTACATCCGCACCTGTACCACCTACTGCCACCCCCCAACCTGATGTGGTTTTGGACGGCAAAACAGTTTCAGCCGATGGGATCAGTTTTTTCCTTCCCTCTTCTGTGGCTGCTGACTCGATGGGCACGGCTTACAAAGGTAAACCGGTGACGGCAGATACCCCTTTCTGGGAGAAGATGTCCGACCATTTCCTGTTCCTGTTCAAGGATTATCAGCATTCCAATTCGATGCATCAACCCCGCGTTTATGTCTGGCCGATTGCTGAATCCATTGGTGTGAATCCGGGATCTGAAGCAACCGTTAACCTGCTCAAGAACCTTATTGCCCAAAAAAACACGGTGGACCTCAACACGGCTGAGCTTCCCTTCCCGCCAATATTCAATGCTGGCAAAGTAATCTCCCTGCTGCCTGAATTCCTCGAATTCAAGAATGGCAGTGGGTTGCGCTACCTCACTTTCTTTTCCCAAGCAACCGTGCCCATCACCAATTTCGGTTTGTTCTATACCTATCAGGGTATAAGCGCGGATGAGAAGTACTACATCACCGCCATACTGCCGATTGGTCAATCTGAGCTTGAAGCGGATGATAGCAACATTCAGATCGACGCGGCCTTCTATGATAATTATCAAACCTACCTGGAGCAGATTAAAACTCAGGTGACCGCGGCTCCTGCTGGAAGTTTCACGCCAAACTTGGCCAACATTGACTTGATGATGAGTTCTTTACAGGTCAATCCCACTATCACAGCCGAGACGATCTATAGTCAGTACGCTGATTTCCACACGGCCACCATCCTTTTGACTAGCACTCTTGG
>WOZB01000215.1:0-1481 GCA_011620445.1 Anaerolineaceae bacterium
GCATATTATTACAAGTTTAGCGGTAATCTTCGTTTTTTCAGCTCTTTTTCTAATCATTTTTCCACAATTATTTGATTGCGAATCTCAAGCGAGGTCGATTGAACTGCCCGACGGCAGGCTGATACCTTTGAAGTGCCATTGGAGTGCGGTTGCTGAGGTTGCTGTTGGCATTCCACTGCTGGCTTCCGGTGTTTTGCTTTTATTTAATAAACAACGGTCCGTAAAAATCTCGATGGGAGTCGTCGGGATTGTACTCGGTGTCATGGCAGCACTAATCCCGGCGTACCTGATTGGTGTGTACGGTACGGCAAGTATGATTTGCCGGATGATTATGCTTCCAGCAATATTGTTGGCCAGCGGCCTGGTGGTTCTTGCCGGTGTGGCAGTTGTGATTCTTGCCGCCTCCCGTAATGAAACAGTCAACGTCGCCCAACAAAGAATTAGCTAAGAAAAAAGGAGGCTCCACAAAAATAAAACCAAATTAGAGTACCTTGACATCACAATTCCATGGAAGGAAGCCATAAATTAATTTCCCCCCATGCGAACGAAGAGGTTTCGGATTAAGTTATTTAGTTTTAGGAGAAGTATGAAACACAGAAAATATGTCAGTTCAATCTTGAACCTGCTGCTTGTGATAGGGTTGATCTTCGGAGCAACCGCTTTCGCTCCAAATAAAGTCCAGGCCCAGCAGGAACCACCCCCTCCCATCAACGTGGATGGTCAGTACTTCAAAGAAGGCAGGATTACAACTGCCGATATCCAGGCCGCCGCTCTGGCAGCCCGAAAGAAGGGTTTGCTGCCCGGTCTTGCTGGCGCCCAGGAATTAGGCCTCAGCGCGGTGATGACCCCCAACGATACGCCGCATTTCTATGGACCTTTCCCAAACTACGCCAACTCGCCCATGCCTAAAGGCTCGGTCAGCTATGTGACTGTTGAAGACCCAGGTTCGGGCTATACGGCTGCCATTGTCTCTATTTTGGACGTTTATGATACAGGCAGCGGAGCGACCGCGGTGGCCACAATCGATGGCGGTTCCATCAGTGGCATTTCTGTTACCAACCCCGGGTCTGGTTACACCGCTCCTTATGTATTGATTGAAGGTGACGGCGTCGACGCCCTGGCTTCGGCAACACTTGGGCTTAGCTCGGACCCCGTAGTTAATGGCGGCATACGCAAATTTGTTGACAGTTTGCCCCTCTTGGATACACCCAATAACCTTGATCAGTACATTCCGATTGCCATTCCCGACACGACCACTTTCCCGGGCTCAGATTATTATGAAATCGAGTTGGCCCAACATGCTGAAAAACTGCACTCGGATCTGCCTCCGACCACTTTAAATGAATATCGGCAAACCAACACTACGGATCCAATGGTCAATCAGTTTCATTATCTTGGTCCATTGATCCTTACCACCCGCGGCAGACCTGTGCGCATCAAATTTACCAATACCAAACCCTTGGATGGCAACTTCTTCCTGC
>WOZB01000215.1:1581-5546 GCA_011620445.1 Anaerolineaceae bacterium
CCTGTGCGCATCAAATTTACCAATACCAAACCCTTGGATGGCAACTTCTTCCTGCCGGTGGATGACACCGTCATGGGGGCTGGCCCTGGACCCTTGGATGCAAATGGTGCAGACTGCGATTCATTAATGGGTGGTAATTGTGAACACTACACTGACAACCGCTCGACGGTCCACCTGCACGGCGGCTTCGTCCCCTGGATCAGTGATGGCACGCCGCATCAGTGGACCACCCCAGCTGGACAAGAGACGCAATACCCCAATGGTGTCAGTGTTGAGTATGTGCCCGATATGTGGTTCGATGCAGACGGAAATGTAATCAACACGTCAGTTAATCCCCCACCTCCTGGCGCAACCAATAACCCCAGCGGGCCTACAGGTCATGGCTCCTTAACCTTCTATTACAACAACGAGCAAAGTGCACGCCTGCAGTTCTATCATGATCATGCTTTCGGCATCACGCGCTTGAATGTGTATGCCGGTGAAGCTGCCGGCTACCTGGTGACCGACGAAATCGAACAAGACCTTATGAATGGCACGAACATTTCCGGTGTTAATCCAGGCCTTGTAACTGCCTTGCCTGGTTATGGCATTCCCCTAATCATCCAGGATAAAACATTTGTAGATGCTAACACCATAGCCGCCCAGGATCCTACCTGGCGTTGGGGCACAGGAGACATTGACCCGCTCACAGGCTGGCCTGCTCCCAAGACTGGCGACCTCTGGATGAGCTCGGTTTACATGCCCGGCCAGAACCCTTATGACCCCAGTGGTACAAACGCCTTTGGTCGTTGGCAGTACGGGCCTTATTTTTGGCCTCCCACAACTGGTATCTCCCACGGACCCGTGATCAACGAATACTTCGATCCCAATTGCGATCCATCAGTTTCGGTCTGTGAACCGCCCGTTCGGCCTGGTACGCCCAGCCCCTCCATGGGTATGGAAGCCTTCATGGACACACCGCTGATCAACGGCACACTCTATCCTTACCTGGAAGTCGACCCTACTGTGGTGCGCTTCCGCGTTCTGAACGCGGCTGATGACCGCTTCTTCAACCTGCACTTCTATGCTGCCGACCCGACGGTTATAACACCTGATGGGCGCACGAACACTGAAGTGAAGATGGTGCCTGCCTTGGCCACGCCTGGCTTCCCTGATACATGGTCAGCCGATGGACGTGAAGGCGGCGTACCTGACCCAGCCACCATGGGCCCGGATTGGATCCAGATTGGTACTGAAGGCGGCTACCTGCCTGAGCCGGTCGTCATCCCCCCTCAGCCCATCAATTGGAATAACGACGTCACTCTCTTCAATGCCGGTAACGTCACAGACCACTCCCTCCTGGTAGGCCCTGCTGAACGGGCAGATGTGTTGGTAGACTTCTCACAATACGCCGGGCAAACCTTGATTCTTTACAACGATGCCCCGGCAGCTTTCCCAGCCAATGACCCGCGCTATGACTACTACACGGGTAAACCGGACCTCACTTCTTCCGGCGGCACCCCTACCACTTATCCTGGCTATGGCCCTAATACACGCACCGTCATGCAGGTGCGCGTGAGGGCTGGCGCCAACCAAACTAGTGCCAGCGTGGCAAGCATCAGCCTTTCCAACGGCGGCAGCGGTTACACCAGTATGCCCACCGTTGATATATTTGGCGGCGGCGGGTCAGGTGCCACAGCCACGGCTACTGGTTCTGTTGCCAATATCGTGGTCTCTGACCCCGGCATTGGCCTGGACTTCACCCCGATTGTCACGCTTGTTGGTGGCGGCGGAACCGGCGCTACGGCAATCGCCAACGTGGCCAATGGCCGCGTCATCAACTTTGTCGTCACCAATGGCGGCAGCGGTTATACCACTGCGCCAACGGTTGTCCTCTCGAAGCCTCTTTCATTGGGCGTTTATAACTACTGGCTGCCTGTAATTATGGGCGGCACAGGAACACCTGTGCCATCAACTCCATTCGCGACCGGGCAGGCTTCCTTGCGCGTTTCAAACATCACGCTGACAAATGGCGGTACAGGATATTCGACTGCGCCCACCGTTACTTTGGCAGGTGGCGCAGGGTCTGGTGCTTCAGCTGTCGCAGCCCTGACAGCGGGGCCCGCTTATGACTTGGCAGCTCTGCAGAATATCTTTGCGAGTACGGATGCAAAACCAGGAGTGTTTGAAACTGCTCAGGACCGCATTATTATCCCGCAGGCGGTTTACAACTCGGCTTACAACGAATCCATGCCTGGGGATACCAGGGGCTTTGTGCTCCAGCAGGAATTTGAAAAATCCTTCTTTAATGGTCCGCTGCTTGGCATCTCCGTATTGAACGGAGGAACAGGTTACACGACTGCTACAACAACGGTAACTATTACTGGTGGGGGAGGCACGGGTGCGGCTGCAACCGCAGTCATTGACGCTGGAGTAATTACTGGAATTACCCTGGACAATCCAGGAGCCGGTTATACTTCTGCGCCGACCATTAATATCTTAGATTCTGGTACTGGCACTGGCGCGGTCGCCGCAGCCGTCCCAATCACGATTCCACTGGGGGCCAAGGCTATCCAGGATGAAATGGGTGAGGCATTCGACGACTACGGCCGCATGGGCGGCTTCCTTGGATTGGAACTGCCCGTTACTTCTGCCACAGCCCAGGCCTTCACGCTCTATCCATTCCTCAGCCCTCCGACGGAACTGCTCAAGAATTCGATTACGACTGAGCCAATTGGTTCGCTTTCGGATGGCACGCAAATCTGGAAGATTACCCACAACGGTGTGGACACGCATACGATACATGTTCACCTGTTCAATGCCCAATTGATTAACCGTGTAGCCTGGGACGGTATGGTTATGGCCCCGGAAGCTAACGAACTCGGTTGGAAAGAAACCTTCCGAGTGAACCCCTTGGAGCACACCATATTCGCTTTTAGGCCGACCATGCCTACACAGCCATTCACACACTTAATTCCAAACAGCGTGCGTCTGATCGACCCAACCCGTCCGGAGGGAGCAGAGATGATGGGTCCGCCTATCGGCTTCCAGGATCCGCTCGGTAACCCGGTTACGGTTTACAACAACGAAATCAATTATGGTTGGGAGTACCTCTGGCACTGCCATCTGCTAAGCCATGAAGAGATGGATATGATGCACTCTGTATCCTTCGTCGTCGCCCCTGAGGCACCTACCGGGCTTGGTTTATCACCCAACACCACGGCTGGTGTGGACCTTAGCTGGACGGACAATTCAAATAATGAGATTAACTTCCTGATCATGCGGTCTGCTACAATAGACGGTCCGTATACCCAGGTAGGCAGTGTTGGAGAAAATATCACTACCTATACTGATGATACGGCTACAACTGGCACATATTTCTATCAAGTAATTGCTGTCAATATTGCTGGTGACATCTATACGGCTGGCTTCGAGACGGCAACGATGGAGTCTGCTCCTACAACTCCAGTTTCAATCGACGTTCCCTAAACCTGACCGTTTACGATCAGGAAAATGTTGATCACAAGGCTGCTCCTCACGGGGCAGCCTTCATTTTCCATGGAGGTCGGTGTGAAGGGGCCGCGCTTGTTGGAATCGCAGTAAATCCACGGACCGCAACCCGACAAAAGACAAATTCTGTTCGCGCCGGTGTCCACACCGCGCGCAGGTTTTGACCGTTAGGTCTCCTTTTTTACGTGCTGTTTTCTCTCCTCACCATGCACGGGTTTTGGTAGGTGGGTGTGGAGGGACCTCGCTTATCCGAATCGTAGACAAATTCCTTGTAGGTCGGTGTGGAGGGACCGCGCTTGTCGGAATCGCGTTAAATCCACAGACCGCAACCCGACAAATACTTTGTGTTGGGTTACGCTCCGCGAAGGTGAATGGCAATTTTCTTTCTAAGTCGCTCCTCCCAACCTACATTTACTACTTTCGGTGCCTTTGCCAACCCTAGAAATGGACGGGCATGAAATGGATAGGTTGGGCAT
>WOZB01000126.1 GCA_011620445.1 Anaerolineaceae bacterium
GCGTTATGCTGCCAAGTTACCGGATCCGTCAGAGAGACTATTTACTGGAGATTTCACGAGCACTAACCGAGGAACTTAACCTCGAGGCTTTGCTCACCCGGATTCTCTCCATTTCAGTAGATATGCTCTCAGGCCAGGCTGGTTTTATATCACTAAACGATGACAATGAGAACTGGAGCATAAAAGTTGCCCAGGGCATCCCCAGCGCGCTCATCAGCCGCTTAAACGTGTGGATGAAGAATCTGGGGCATTCCGATAAAGTTCCCGATTTGCTGCCAGAGGTGAATAGCTACCTCAAAGAAGTCTCCATGGGAGCTTTGAACGGTATTGGTTTGCCGCTGATTGTTCAACGGAAACAAATCGGGGTTATCTACGTATTAAGAAATTCCGAAACCGTTTTCAATCAGGATGATCTTTCAATCCTGAGCAGTTTTGCCAATCAGGCTGCTATTGCCGTGCGCAATGCCCGCCTGTATGACCAATCTATTGAGCAAAGCTTGCGATTGGCTGCGCTTTTCAGAGCCGTCGCGGACGGAATCCTGATTTTGGATACAGAATTGAAAGTCTCTCAGGTAAATACCAGCCTTGAGAGAATGCTCAACTTAAGCCAATCTGAACTGATTGGCAAAAATTACACGGATGTGATTATCTGGGTGGACAAACCGAAAGGGGTCAGCCTTGAAGAATCCATTCGCACCTATTGGGCAAAGCACTCCCGCGAGGAGTTGATACTTGAAGGTGAAATCAAGCGTTCCAACGGGCTTGCGCCTCTGCCGATATCGATCTCTTACGCACCTCTCTTTGATGAGAAAGGCCGACTGATTAATATCATTTGCTCCGTTCAAGACATTTCGCGGTTCAGGGAAGCCGACGAGTTGAAAACCAATTTCATTTCGGTGGTGAGCCATGAACTCAAAACCCCGATTGCCCTCATCAAAGGCTATGCCAGCACTTTGCGCAGAGATGATGTTACCTGGGATAAGAAAACAGTCCAGGATAGTCTGTGTGTCATTGAAGACGAGGCAGACCACCTGGCTTTGATGGTGGAGGACCTCTTGGATGCCAGCCGCCTGCAAGCTACTGGCGGCGTAGCCCTCAAGAAATCGCAAGTCGATCTGGCTGAACTCTCAGCTGAAGTGGTGGACCGCTTTAAGAAGCAGGAACAAAATCACAGCTTCCGCCTTAGTTTTCCGACTGATTTTCCCACGGTAGCGGGTGATGAATACCGCCTGCGCCAGGTACTGACCAATCTCATTTCAAACGCCGTCAAATACACCCAGGAAGGTGAAATTTCGGTTACAGGACGGGCGAACGCTCGGGAAGTACAGGTCTCCGTTCGGGATCACGGTACTGGTTTTGATCCGGTGGATATCCCGCACATTTTTGATCGCTTTTATCGCTCTGAGGAAGCCATCAAGAAAACCAAAGGCACCGGGCTGGGGCTTTATCTATGCAAAGCTATCATCACTGCGCATGGCGGCCGTATTTGGGTGAATGAAGATTATCGTGAGGGAGCTGAAATCAATTTTGTAATCCCACGCGAAGACAAGCAAATTCCACTATTAAGGTTGGGCAAATGAGCCATTTAAAAGATCTTGAAGTTCCAGGTTTTACCATCAACTATATGGAAGAAACGGATTCCACCAACGATGATTGCCTGAAGGCTGCTGAAAATGGCGCGCCGGAATATTCCGTTTTCGTTGCCGATTTCCAAAAACAAGGTCGCGGCCGCGGTGGCCGGGAGTGGAATTCCACCCGCAAGTCATCGCTTACATTTTCGGTTTTGCTGTATCCGACCCCTGAAAAGACGCGCTACGCGGGGCGTTTCAGCGCGTTGGGAGCGCTTAGCCTGGTGCGGGCCTTGGAAAACCTGGAAGAGATCAAAACCTTTATTAAATGGCCGAATGATGTTTTGCTCAAAAACCAAAAGATTGCCGGCGTGCTGGTTGAATCCCTGTGGGATGGCGAGCAGTTAAAAGCCATCATTCTGGGGATGGGAATCAATATTTTGGAAGAATCCATCCCGGATGTCAAACGCATTATCTACCCTGCCACCAGTATCCAAAGCAAAACCGGCAAAGCATTAGACCGCGCCCAATTACTAAAAGAGATCTTAGAACAGATCATGGAATTACGGCCTATTTTCCCGACCAAAGAATTCATCGACTTATGGAATGAGCACCTGGCCTATAAAGGCGAAGAAGCCTTTTTCCATGCTGATGATGGCAGGCTTCTCCGTTATTTAATCCAATATGTTGATGAAGATGGTTGCCTGATCGTGCGCAATCACCTGGGCAAGATTCAGAAAGTTTCCTCCGGCGAATTGGCGGCCTGAGAGGCTGCAGCTGTCGCGGAAGCGATTTCTTCCGCAGGGATGCGCGCTATCGCGGCCACGCTGTCATCCTTTTCGAGATCCATAATCTTAACACCCTGTGTTGCCCGACCCTGCACGGAGATGCTGGAAACTTTTGTGCGCATGACAATGCCGCCCCTGGAGATGATGGTGACTTCTTCTGCATCCTGAACAACTTTGGCTTGCACAAGGCGGCCAATCAGGTCGGTAACGTTGCGGTCGATGGTCGAAACGCCCAGAGTCCCACGCGATTTGGGGATGTATTCCTCCAAGGGTGTGCGTTTGCCCTTTCCATTTTCGGTAATGACAAGCAGCGAGCCATGCTCTTCAACGATCTCCATTCCGATTAAATGGTCAGTTTCCGATAAATGAATGCCGGTGACGCCCATGGTGGTACGTCCAGTCTTGCGCACCTGGTTCTCGTGGAAGCGTAAAGCTTTTCCTTCTTTGGTGACCAGGATGACGTCATCAGTACCATTGGTTGGTATAACCCAGCGCAGTTCATCTCCGGGGTCCAGGCGGATGGCAATCAAACCTGAAGTGCGTACCACGCTGAAGTCTTCAAGAGGAATGCGTTTGACGCGGCCATTCCTTGTGGCCATGACACAGTACTTAAAGGCGTTAAAGTCCTTTACTGCGAGAATGGAAGTGACCGTTTCATCAGGCATGAGATTAATAAGGTTAATCACTGGTAAGCCTTTACTTTGCCGGCTTTCTTCAGGAACCTCAAAGACACGGCCGGAATAGACTTTGCCTTTATCTGTAAAGAACAGCAGGGTATCCAGTGTGTTGCAACGTTGGAATAGGACAACCTGGTCTTCTTCGCGCATGGATTGGCCAAGCACGCCTCGCCCACCACGCCCCTGTGAGCGGTAAGCCAGGTCAGAAACGCGCTTGATATAGCCGCGGTTGGTGATTGAAACAAAGACAGGTTCAGCCTGGACAAGGGATTCATCAGAGAGATCAAGGTCCATGTCGTGATCAATTCGTGTACGGCGGTCATCGCCGTACTTTGCAGCCACTTCCTGGAGATCGGTTCGGATGATGCTTAAAATGCGTTGAGGGTGCGCAAGAATATCTTCAAGGTCCGCAATCAACGCTGTAACTTGCTTGTACTCCTCATCGATCTTGATGCGTTCAAGCGCAGCCAGGCGGCGCAATTGCATATCCAGGATGGCTTGAGCCTGAACCTCTGAAAGGTTGAAGCGGGTGATCAGGTTGGTTTTTGCTTCTTCACCGTCTTTGGATTCCCGGATGGTTTTGATAACCGCGTCCAAATTATTTAAGGCGATCAGTAGACCGTCAAGAATGTGCGCACGCTTCCCGGCTTTATCCAGGTCGAACATGGTGCGGCGGGTTATGACCACCTGGCGATGCTCGAGGTAATGCACCAGGGCTTTCTTCAGAGAAAGCATGTGCGGTTCGCCATTGACCAGGGCCAGCAGCTGTACACCAAAGGTAGACTGCAGCGCTGTGTATTTGAAAAGCTGGTTGAGGACCTTTTTGGGTTGGGCAGTTCTTTTCAGCTCGATAATAATGCGCATGCCTTTGCGGTCAGATTCATCGCGCAGGTCAGATATTTGATCCAGCTTACCTTCCCGCACGAGCTCGGCAATGCGTTCGATCAAACTGGTCTTGTTAAGCTGGTACGGAATTTCGGATATCCTGATGAAGAAGCGCCCGTTTTTGTTTTCTTCGATGGTAGCTACACCGCGCATGATTAAGCGCCCCCGCCCGGTGCTGTAGGCAGAACGAATGCCTTCATCACCGACAATGATGCCGCCGGTCGGAAAATCAGGACCCGGGATGACCTGCATAAGGTCTTCGATAGTCACATCATCGATTTCGTCGAAGCGATCGATCAGAATCTCAAGGGCCTTTACCAATTCGCGCAAATTATGCGGCGGAATATTTGTGGCCATGCCAACGGCAATGCCATTGGAACCGTTCATCAGCAGGTTGGGCATACGGGCAGGCAAAACTTCGGGTTCCTGAAGGGAACCATCGAAGTTGTCAGCGAACTCGACCGTATCCTTGTCAAGATCGGTTAAAACTTCGTCTGCAATTTTAGCCAGGCGAGCTTCTGTATAACGCATGGCCGCAGGCGGGTCGCCATCTACTGAGCCAAAGTTGCCCTGGCCGTCAATCAGGGGGTAGCGCATGGAAAAGTCCTGTGCCATGCGGGCCATCGAATCATAAACAGCGCTATCGCCGTGGGGGTGGTATTTACCAAGCACCTCACCGACAATACGGGCAGATTTCTTGTAAGCCGAGGTGGAATGAATGCCAAGATCGTGCATGGCGTAGAGAATGCGGCGGTGCACGGGCTTAAGGCCGTCGCGTACATCCGGTAAGGCACGGGCAACGATGACGCTCATGGCGTAGTCGAGATAGGCTGTGCGCATCTGGGAATCAATATCTACAGACTGAAGGTTGCCAGCATGATTACCGTTGTGAGCGGTGTAATCATCTTCTTCAGGAGTACTAATTTCTTCGGGCAGGTCGGTATCTTCGGTCATGGATTGTTCAGGCTCTTTTCAAAAAATAGGCTATTTACAATCTAATAATTATACCCCAATGGACTGCCATTAACAATTAAAATATTGAATTTTAGGCTTTTTTAAGCCTCAAGGACAAATATCGCGAAAAGTAGTGTTGGTTGCCCAAATAAGCTTGTCGGACTGCACAAAGTAACCAAGATAAGCGTCAATGTAAGGGTCACCGGCGTGCTGACACCCAACGACGATCATATCTTCCCCAGCTGGCAGCGGTTCCAGGGCATCCGAACCGTCCCCAATCAGTACATCGCATTGGGTTGGAGTCAGGAGTGTGAAAGTATTGCCGGCAATGAGCGGATCCTCTTTAATTTTTAGATACCCCGGGTAGATGCCCTTACCGTATAGGAATACAGAATACGGTTTATCGGCAAATTCTTGCATGCCTTCCGGGCTGATACCAATTTCATTCTGGATTTTTTGCAGTGGCAGGCGTTCGAGCACGGCTTGCTTGGGCTCATCATGATAAATGAAAAGCGATTTTATCTCATTGTTAAAGAAGTACCCCAGCACAAGCACAATCTTATTCCGGTACACAGAAGGGGTCTCCTGGGGCACATGCACCAGGTCAGAATCAGCTTGCAAAGTATCGCCCATTGAAAGGGGAATTAATCCGTTTGGTACTGGGTT
>WOZB01000147.1 GCA_011620445.1 Anaerolineaceae bacterium
GTGTTCGGTGTAATAGGCGACCGCTCCTGGCCAGAGGCTGGGATCATAGGCCACAATCTCGCGCAGCACGCGTTCGGGCATCTCGGCGCGGTCGGCCACTTCCAGCAGGGGCGCAGGCAGGTCAAAAAACTTCATCAGACGGCCGTAATAAATGCGGTCCAACCCCAAAGTTTTTTGCAGGCTCTCGCGGGTGATTTCGTCCAGGCGCACTTCGGATACCTGGCGGTAATACTCGATTTCATCCATCCCGGGCAGGGGCTTTAAGCTGTTGGCCTCAAGTACAATGCGCGCTGCCGCGCGAGCCTTGCCCACCGGGGTGAGGGCCTTATAGGCCATGTTCTCGGCAATTTGCTTGGCTAAGGTGGGTTGGTTATCCACCAGGGCCAGCACGTATGATTCGGTGCGTTTGGGATCTTTAATGGCACGGATAGCCGTCGCCCAGAAACGGCGTTCGCCAGTTAGCAACTGGAAGCGGTCCCGCCCTTCGATATTTAGCAATTGCCCGGTAACCGGTTTAATTTGGCCGATATCTGCCAGTGAATCGCCCAGCGCCACCAGTTCATCCAGCTCGCGCTTGATCAGCCAATCGCGCTCTGCCAGGCTGAACCAGGCCTCAACCGTCCCCCTCCAATCCAATTTTCCGGAAAAAAATTCTTCGCGCAAAGCCAAAGGCAGCAGCAATCGTGCCTGGAAGCGGTCCGGCCGGATCATTTCCAATGGCACGCGGAAAACGCTCTGGCGGTTGTTGACCATTTTTGGAGCGCCAAAATCCGTTTCGCCCTCAATGCTTTCGGGTTTGGCGTTGAAAGCATCGGTAGTGGTGTTGATTAATTTTTCAAAATTTATCTTAGTTTCTGGCATATGGCCTCGTCTTCCAGGTCAGCCTGTGCCCATGGGCACAGCGCGTTATATTGCATTTGAGGGTGCTAATCCTGCCCCAACTTGCCCAACACGGCATCCACCAGGTTTGAAAAGCAGCGGTAAGCCTGCGACTTCTCCGAGCAGTACGAAAACACATCGTAACCCGCGGTGGTAGCCGCAGAAATATCAGCCAGGTCTTTGATGTAGGGCATGAGCAGATCGCCATAGCGCCGTTCCACTTCTTTGATGACATCGCGCGATTGGCGGCGCACCAGCTTGAAGCGTGAAGGCACAATCCCAAGCACGTTCAGGTCGGGGTTGGTGCTGTGTTTGATGTTTTCAATCATTTTGAGGATGTCCACCAGGCCGATCAGCGAAAGGCCGTCCTGTTCGATGGGGATGAGCACGTCGGTGCTGGCCACCAGTGAATTAGTGGGCAGCAAGCCAGCCGAGGGCGGGTTGTCGATAATGATGTAGGAATATTCGTTTTTGATGGGTTCCAAAAAGTAGGTTAGCTGGAAAGCGGCTTCGTCCTTGTTTTTCAGGGTGGTTTCAAGGGTTTCCATGCGCACCTTGTTGGTGCGGAAGATTTTGACTTTCTCAGAGCGCTTGCGCGGGATGAGCGAATCGACGACCAGAGAGTCTGAAGCGCCGTAGCCCTCCCCCAGGGCGGAGGCATAGTTTTGTTCCGCGGAGATGGCCGGCACGAATTTGTCGTCAAAGCCGCCGCCCATGGCCGTGATGGTGGCTGAAAGTTGGTCGTCCATGTCAATCAGCAGGACGGGTTTGCTGTTCTTCTTGCGGGATTCGTGCGTGGCCAGACCAGCAGCCAGGTTGATGCTGATGGTGGATTTGCCTACCCCTCCCTTGCGATTGATCAGCGATATAATTGCCATAGCGCACCTTCACATTTCTACCTTGTAGGACCCGGCTCCCTGCTGATATTGTGCCTCAAGGGAGAGCAAATTGGGGCTTTGGCCAGCCTTGAAAATTCATTAGGGAGGCCTGCCCTTCTGCTGCCAGATCTGTGCCCATGGGCACAGGCATTTGGACTGAATTGAATATTGATATTTTACCAAATTAAGCATTTTTTACAAGTTACAAGATTCACTTGTAAAATATTAACAGGGCACTTATTGCAAGTAATTCGTTTGTATTAAGCACTTGACTTAACTCACTCGCTCACCTATCCTTTATGCATCAATTAAGGATGGTGGCGAGCCTATGATTACACCCAAGCAACTCATTGAAGCCGGTTTACTGGAGAACCCTTTCCAGCGCTATCCAGATACGCGCTTCTTCTACCCCAATCTCAGTGAACAGCGCAAGGTGATGGAAGTGGCTTACAACTTCATCGCCGACCAGAAAGACCCTGCCAAGAACCTGGGCGTGATTGCTGGTTCAGCTGGCGCTGGCAAGAGTATGCTGGCCATGAAGCTAGCCCAGACTTCCCTTCCCGGTATAGCCGCGGACCCCAACCAGGTCAGTGCCCATGGGCACACTTTGGGGCTCTACCTCAACACCAATACGGTCACCGAGCCGCGCCACTTTCTGATGGCGGTGCTGGAAGCCCTTTCGGTGCCAGCTTCGCGTTCCAACGCCAACCGCCTGGAAGGCATCTTTGAGCGTCTGACGGAGAGCGAGGACCAGCTGCTGATCGTGCATGACGGCCCGCCAGTCGAGCAGGAATACCTCACCCAGCTGCTTTCGTGGTCAGTGGAGCACGAGAAGAAGATCAAAACCCTTATCTTCCTGCAGGATCTCAACAATACGGTCAGCAATATCGGCTCGCTGGCCTCTTTCCTGGGCCTGTATGTGCCCTTCCGCGTGCCTACCAATGAGGAGGTGGCCGCCTGTCTGTATGCCCGCATGGTCTTTGCTGGCCTGAGGGAACCTGAAAAGCTGCTTTCTGAGGCGGAAGCCTTTGAAATTGCCGCCCAAAGCCGGGGCAACTTGAATGAAGCTCTACGCCTGGCCAATGAACGCCTGGAAGACCTGCTGACGCAGCAAAATCAGGTTCTAATGCTGAAAATCTTCCGAAATCGGAATCTTGTACCTTAAAAGATTCCGATATTGACATCTTTACAAGTTTGTAAAGCCATGTAATATAGAACGTATGTGCTATATGATGAATGCTGACCTGAAGAGAACCTGCCTTGACCGCTACCCAACCTTCCTGTCTATTGAGGCTGGGCTTCGGGCTGCCAGCGAGCTGTCTTTCGCCCTCCTTTGTAGGAGGGTCCGCGAAGCGGGGGTGATGGGTGTTTTATCCCGGCAGTCTGAATGCAGCGAAGAGTCTTCCAGATCCAAGTCGGCGGGCGGGCTTCGTTGCACTCGTACCGCCCCTACAACGGCCAACCTCATATCAAAGATCAAGTTCTGGGGCACTGGAACCACCTCAACGAAAAACCAGATTGCCACGCAAAAGAGGCTCGCAATGACAGAGTGCGGGATTCGTTTCGCTCGGACCACCCCTACGAAAAAACAGATCGCTGCGCAAAGGAGGCTCGCAATCACAGAATTGTGCGGGATTCGTTTCGCTCGGACCACACCTATGCAAGCCCTCCTTTGGAGGAGGGTCCGTGCAACGGGGTTATTTGGCATTTTATCCTGCCTTGACGAGAAACACCAGCAACTAAGCAATCCACCTCTACAGGCATGCGGATGAGCGAACTTGTGAACGCCTGGCCTCAGATCCGCGCAGCCCTCAGCCCCAACCCGGCGCTGCAGGGTCTGGTGGATTCCTGCCTGGCCACTTACGACGGCGTTTACACCCTTTCTGCCCCGCCTGGCACTTTCCCAGCCCTGGCCGCCAGCTACCCCGATCTGGCCCACCAGGTCTTTACCATTACCCAGCAACCGCTGCGCGTACAGGTGTTTGAGCAGCATACCTCAAGTGAAGTTTCCCTCAGTCTTTCAGATGAGGTAAAGTTCCCATCCACCAGGAAAACGATCGCCGAAATGCGCGTTTCACCCCAAACGACTGGCGCTTCGCCCGAATCCATGCACCTTTCCGCGGGGGCCAGCACCGTCACAGATGCCATTCTGCAACCAGAATCCATCGCCGCGGTGCCTATGTACTTGCTGCGCTTCATCCCCTACGTTGGTACCGACGCTGTGTTGGTAGCTATCGCCCTGCGCCAGGCTTTTTACCGCCTTGGCAAGACGCGTGGCCTTGAACAGAGCGCCCCCAGGGCGGGCGACAAAGTGAGCCTGGAGGTCGAGCGCATTTTGAGCATGCTTGGCGGCGCGCTCAGCCGGGCAACTTACTTCCGCCTGATGAAAAGCGGCGCTTTGGATTGGTTTGTGACCAATCTTGGTTCGGGCCACCAGGTGGTGCGCGGCCAGGTGCAGCGCCTGCCCAACGAATACCAGTACCGCGGCGCACTGCTCACCCCGGGTGACGCCTCCGATTTGGCCGATTGCCTGCTTTCCCTCGGTCTGACGGAAAACCCGGCCAAAGCCCTGGCCTCAGCCCTGGCCACCCCGCGCAACCAGATCCTCCAATTCCCCTATCGCGTGCCAGGCAGAGGGCGCTTCACCGAAGCTCTCTCCGTGGCGGACCTGCTGCGTCAGCTGCTGCCCAATACGCGCCTCAACCCTGAGCTATTGGCGCTTTGCGACGCCCTTTCCACCGCCCTCATCCGCCCGGAAAGCTTTTTGGCGGTGCCCTGGTACTGGTTTAAAAAGGTTTTGCCCGCGATGGGCACAGATTTGGGCGGCTTATACCTGATGGCGCGCGCCTGCGGCTATACCGATTGGGCCAGCGGCAAAGACCGTGACCGCTTCTGGGTGCAGGGAGGCGAAGCCACTTTGCAAGCTTGGGTGCGTTCAAAGTCGCTGCCACGCATGATCCCTGCCGAAAAGACCTCTTCAGCCGGCCGGCCCCGCAAAGAAGCCGTACAAAGCCAGTCTGATTATGTGCGTGCCTGGCGGGAACGCTCGCGGGAGCTGGCGCGTGGTTACCTGCTGCGCAGCGCCACCCGCGTGGGTAAGGCGGACCCGAGCCAGACCGATTGGCAGCTGCGTGTGGGCCAAACCGCCCTCACCAGCGAAGACCAGACCCTGCGCGATGCCGTCTACGCTTTTTTGTGCGCCGCGGACAAGATCAGCCCTGCCCTGCCGGAGGCCTTGCTGGCCCTGCGCCACAGCCCGGGTTTGCAAAATGCCCTGCTGGCCGCCGCCCACTACCTGGAGGATGGAACGCCTTTAGCCCTCCCTTCGAAGGGGGTCCGTGAAGCAGGGGGGAAGGGTCTTTCATCCTGTCACTCTGAGCGCAGCGAAGAGTCTTCACCTAGCGATTCTGAACCAGAAGATCCTTCGCAAAATATGCTCAGGATGACAAAAGGAAACCAGATTACCGCGCAAAATAAGCTCGCGATGACAAAATTGGGTGCTGGTCATTGCGAGGAGCGCGAGCAACGAAGCAATCCGGGTTTAATCTCCGTAACTTGTCATTCTGAGCGCAGTGCAGAATCTTCCAGAACCGAATCTGGTGGCATTCCTCTCTTAGGGCAAACCTCCACCACGGCAAATTATCCATTAATTTGTCATTTTGAGACGCTCATTCAAGAAGGGATTTGTCATTCTGAGACCCTCAGCGAGGCTGGCATTTGTCATTTTGAGACTCTCAGGCAAGCTTTAAATTGTTATTTTGAGACCCTTGTCGC
>WOZB01000017.1 GCA_011620445.1 Anaerolineaceae bacterium
GGAAAACAGCACTTGGAGTCAAGCCTCCAGGTTATTCGCATCGGCAGTTTATTACTGGTTGGCTTGCCTGGTGAAATATTCACTGAAACTGTGCTTTCTCTCAAAGCCATGGGCAAAGGCCGCAAATTAGCAGTTATAGGGTATGCTAATGATTATTGCGGTTACTTCCCCGATCAAAAAGCCGTTAATGCAAATACTTATGAAGCCTTGGTAAGTCCTTTTTCTGCCAGTGTCGCGGATGTGTTGGTGAGCCAGGTTATCAAATTAATAGAGGAACTTTAAATGCCACGTATGGATACTGATCTTACCTTGACTATTCTGGGCCTGAGCCTGATGGCTTTTGGCTTTTATGTACATTTTGGAAAGTGGAAGGACTGGTACTGGAAAACCCGCGGAGGAATCTATGGTTATGTGCCCTTAGGTTTGATGCTGGTGGTTGAGTCTAACTATAAGCGCTTTATTCCTGACGCCCCGCGTTACGTCTCTTTGGCGATACTGGTTCTGTTGGCTGCGCTGGCGGTTTACCTGAAAATCAAGCAGCCTGAATGGGTAAAACCAAACTGGGTGCGCTGGTTGGATAGCCAGCCCAAACGGGTGCACCAGGCTATGCAGGAGGATGCCCTATCGGATAAAGCCTGGCCGCGGCACACGACCAGCCCAGAAGCAGTTCAACTCTGGGCAAAAGAACTCAAAAAAGGGATAAAGTCTAAAAGCTGATGGGTGAGCGCAAAGTCATCGTGCTGAGTGATTTTGATGGCACCATCACCACCAGCAATACCATGGATTATCTCTATGAAACTTACGCCACCTGCGGCTTGAAGTACGTTAAAGAGTGGGAAGCAGGAAAACTGAGTACTATGGAGGAAGAGGAACTTAGTTTCAGCTGCATCCATGCCGGGCGGGAAGAGCTGGAAGAGGCTGTGCTTTCAAATGTGGTTATGGACCCTGAAACGGGCGCGCTGATAGACTACTGCCGCGCGCACGAGTTTGGCTTCGTAGTCCTGAGTGAAGGACAGACCTGGTATATCCATCACTTACTGGCTGAACATAAACTTAAGGTCGATAAAGTTTACGGAAGCGAAGTGACCTTCCATCCAGACGGCACGGTTACCATGGCATATCCCCATTTTGACCCGCGCTTCCCAATGCGCGGCACCGCTAAAGCTGCCATCATTGAGGATTACCAAAAAGCCGGTTATTTCACGATTTTTATTGGAGACGGAAAATCAGACACGGATGCAGTGAGGGCTGCCGATAGAGTGTACGCCAAAGGTCATTTGCTGGAGTATTGCCTGGCCCATCAAATTCCGGTGCAAGGCTTTGAAGATTTCAAGGGATTACTGCAGCTTTGGGCTGAGCAGTCCCCTGCACATTAACATCTACTTTTCAGCCTTCTCTGAGCTGCGCTGACTTTCGGCAACCGAACGGGAAGCTGCATCGCTGCGGGCTTTGGCCATGGCAGCCAGCATCATACGGTTAAAGCCTACCAACAACATACTGCCCAAGGCCAAGCCTAGTACAGCCGATAAGGCGATATACCAGGGGTTGCCATTTCGCAGGAAATACCATCCATAAGCTGCAAGGGCAAGGTAATTGATCCAAACACTGGTTCCCAGGATCGGTGAGAGCTTTTCAGAGAAACGGACTGCAAAAATGTTTGCCAGCAGAATGAGCAGGAAGATACCAATAACCAACGGGAGTTTCCAATCATTCAAGAGCCAGGTGAAGGCTGTTACAAGGATGACCGTAAGGTCCCGGGGAATCAAGTGCCAGCCGTAACGTTGTTGTTGAGCAATTTTTGCGGTGCGAACCTGGCTGACAACATCTTTGAACTCCGCGTCTGTCAGCAAGGCATACTCCTTGCGCAGATTCGGATGGGAGGAAGATAGATGATCAAGGTCGGAAAGTTTATAATCAAAGAGAACACTGGCCAAAGCTTTACCTTTTTCAAGGTGCGCGTTTGATGAACTTTGTTCGTTTACCATTTTTTGCATCCTTTGCTGAACTCGCTTTATTTTAACCATAGGCACCGCCAGCGAATACAAAAGGAGGAATAATGTCTGAAAAAGTATTGCAAGCAAGTGAAGTCATCACCCCTTTTGAAAGTCTAAAGGATGGCATGGTCTGGGTGAACGGTGACGGCCGGATTGCCTGGGTGGGAAAAGCCTCAGCCTTACCTGAAGCGGCCAAAGGCCTCCCGCGGGAAGAGTATCCCGGCAAGCGTTTACTTCCCGGCCTTATTGATATCCACCTTCACGGCGGCTTTGGAATCTATTTTGGCGAAGGGGACCTATCAGGGGGCTTGCATGCCTATTCTGAAAAGATCGCTTTTAGCGGCCTGGCAGGTTTTTTACTCTCGGTGGCCGCCCCAACAGCCGATGAGCTGGTGGAAATCATCAAAACCTATGTGCGTCTCTTTGAGAATGATGTCTTTGCCGGTTCCACCCCGCTGGGATTGCACCTTGAAGGACCTTTTTTGAACCCTGAGAAAAAGGGCGCCTTTGATGAACACTGGCTGCGAATTCCGGATCTTAAGGAAGCCCAAGCCTTCCTGGAAGCTGGCAAAGGCTGGATTAAGCAGATCACAATTGCTCCTGAGCTGCCAAACGCCCCTGAACTGGCTGCTTATTTGCGAGCCAACAATGTTGTGGCGGCTATGGGCCATACTAATGCAACGTATGAGTGCGCCTCCGCGGCTCTGCGCGGCGACTTCCGTCATGTAACTCACACGTTTAATGCCCAAAGGACCTTTACCCAGCGTGAACCTGGTGTATTTGGAGCCGTTATGGACAGCGATGATGTGACCGCCGAATTGATCTGCGATACCATCCATGTTCACCCGGGTGCTATCAAGATGGCTGCCCGCTGTTTGAGACCTGAACAGATTGTGCTGATTACAGACGCTATCGGCGGCGCGCATTTACCCGACGGTGTGTATGGTTCTCTGGGCCAGAGAGTCACCATTAAGGATGGTCTCGTGTTGCTGGATAGCGGCACCATTGCCGGCTCCACCGTGGCTCTCAACCGCGCTTTGCATAATGCCGCACAGCATATGGAGTACAACTACCGCCAGGTGGTGCGCATGGCCAGCTACAATCCGGCCAAATTGCTCGGTCTCGACAAGAATTATGGCAGCATCAGCGCAGGTAAATTGGCAAGCGTGATTGTCGTTGAAGCCGGCGGTGATGTGGTTATGAACCTGGTTGAAGGCAAGATCGTCTACCAGAAAGGATGAGCATGCCTACTCTGCCAATCGTCAAATCGGGCATAATGGGCTTTGGTTTTATCGGCAAAACGCATGCCCAGGCTGCCAACAGCATTCCATTTTGCCTGCTCAACCCCAAATTGACCGTGCAGACCAGGGCTTTGCTGCGTACGCATGCAGAGGGTGATGAGTCATTAATCAGCGCTCTGGGCAGCCCAAAGATTTTCACGCAATTGGATGATTTCTTGGCGGCGGACCTGGATTATGTGGATATCTGTTCCCCAAACGACGCCCACTTGCCTCAAGCCTTGGCAGCCGCGCGGGCAGGCAAAGCCATTTACTGCGAGAAACCCACTGGCATGAACCTGGCAGAAGTGCGGCAAATGACCCAGGCGGCGGCTGAAGCTGGAGTAAAGACCCATAGTGCTTATATTTTGCGCTACATGCCGGGAGTTGTGCAGGCCAGGGCATTATTGCAGTCTGGGATGATCGGCAAACCGCTGCACTACCGGGCAATTATGTACCACAGCAGTTATCTGAACACGAATCGGCCTACCAGTTGGCGCCTGCAAAAAGGGCGTTCTGGCGGCGGTGCCTGGATGGATCTCGGCTCGCACTTGGTTAACCTGATGCAATATTTGATTGGCGAGCCTGAAACTGTGACAGCCTGGCAAAACACGTACATTAAGCAACGCCCGACTGCCACAGGCGCGGCTGAGAAAATTGCTGTGGACGTGGATGATTGGTTCCTGGCTGTTTTGCGGCATACTGATGAAGTCACTGGAACCGTCGAAGTCTCGCGGGTAGCTGCCGGAACCGGCGAGGATACCAGTTTTGAGATTTACTGCTCTGGCGGCGCCCTGCGATTCTCAGAGAGTAAGCCTGAAAGCCTGCAGTGGTTTGATAACAAAACCAATACCTGGGCGCTCTCGGCTCCCAAGCTGGAAGCCCTTGTGAATGGCCATCCCATTTCTGAACTTTGGGCTAACCCAAAGTATAGCCTTGGCACCATGATTAACGCCCACCTGGCCTCGATTTACGATTTCGCTCTTTGCCTGCAAGAAAACAGAGAATCTGAACTTAATTTTGCTGATGCCCTTACCACGCAGCGCATCCTTGAGGCTGCCAACTTATCCAGCACGGCTCACGGCCGCGAGGTGCGGTTAGCTGATATTTAATCCTAAGTAAAAAATCAAAGAACCGAATTTTAAAAAGCCCTCCTTAAGGTGGAGGGCTTGTCATGGTTTTGTATTCTGGCTTTGCCTCAGGTCAAAAACCCTTTTTGGATAAGTTGGGTCAGCACCCAGGCCACGCCGTCTTCCTCGTTGGAGGGCGAGATAAAGTCAGCCAGATCTTTGGCCCCATCCACAGCATTCGCCACAGCCACACCTACGCCTGCCTGGCGGATCATTTCAAAGTCATTGCCGGAATCGCCGATGGCTATCGTATTCTCAGGCAGAATTTCCAGCATTTCCGCGATTCTATGCAAAGCTGCCCCCTTGTTAACCCCCGCGGGGCTGATTTCAATTGAATGCGTACTGGTCCATGACAATTCGAGATCAGGCTCCGCAGCCAAAATCCGTTCACCGAGTGCGCTTAGAACCTCTTGGTTGGCAATGAACGCAATCTTTGAAGCTTCCTGATGGTATTCCTGGATTAAATTTAGCTCAAGCCGATAATTGCATTCCGGGGTTGCGGATGCAAAAGCGCGCATCATTTCTGTTTCAAGGTTAAACACCACGGATTGGGAATCGTGCAGATAGACGATGAGATGCTCTTCTTGTACCTGATCCAAAATGTGCCTTATTTGGTCAGCAGGAATGACCGTGTCTTGATAGACCTCCTGGGTGATCGGATCAAAAATAATGGCGCCTGCATCGCCAGCACAAGGGGCGAAGATGCCCAACTCCTCCAGGTAATGCAGAAATCCGCAATGCGAGCGCCCGCTGATCAGCGAGATGGCAATCCCATTTGCCTGGGCGTCAAGCAATGCCTGCCTGTTGATTTCACTGACTTTCAGATCACCACGTAATAAAGTGCCATCCAGATCAATGCCAACCAGAAATTTTGGTTTTTGGGGGAACCGCGCTAATAAATCCATGCCTGACTATTATGCGTGGACCGCGTGCCTGTGTCAAGCAATCATAAACAGTTCTCCACCAAGCCTGATTATTTTCCACGGGGCCACTTGGTGGCGATTAACCTTGCAGGGCAATTGCATCTAATTGAGTGCATCACAAATCAAAGGTTTATCATTTTAGGCGAGTATCTATGTTTGCTGTC
>WOZB01000028.1 GCA_011620445.1 Anaerolineaceae bacterium
GCCCCATCCACATGCGCACTTTCGTCGATATCGCGTGGGATCGTATCCATGTAGCCCTTCATCAGCCAGAAGTTCATGCCCATGGCACCGCCCAGGTAGACCAGGATCAAACCGGGCAGCGTGTTCAAGCCAATGGCCGGAATCACATCCCCCATCTGCTTGATGATGGTGAAAATAGCCACCATCGCCAGCAGGTTCGGGAAAACCTGGATCAGCAGGATGCCCTTGAGCATAGTCTTGCGTCCTTTAAAGCGGAAGCGGCTGAAGGCAAAGGCTGCCATAGTCGTCAGCGACAAGGTCAGGAGGGTAGCAATCGTTGAAACAATCAGCGAATTCTTCATCCAGGTCCAGAATGGGAAAATCGGATTACCAAAAAGCGCTTTAAAGTTTTCAAAGTTAGCGTTGCGTGGAATCAACTGTTGGCTGGCAAGGTCGTTCACCGGGTTTATGGATGCCGAGATTACCCAGAGCACCGGGAAGATGCTAAAAGCAATCAGTACTGCCGCAATGACCCAACGGACAATCAGACCGGTGGTTCTGGTTTTCTTTATGGATTTGTACTTGACTGGTTTCTGATTAGACATTTTCGCCAACCTCCTCCCACATATTCGTAAACCTGAACTGCAGCAGGGACATCACTGCCACGATGGCAAAAACGAAGATCGAAATGGCCGAAGCGTAGCCGTAATTAATACCGCGTGAGCCAAATGCCAGGTTATAGACGTAACTGATCAGAATGTCAGTATAGCCTGCCTGGGTTGTTGCCGATGGGATGGGTGGCCCACCTCCAACAAAGGCATAGATCAGGTTAAAGTTGTTGAAGTTGAAAATAAATGAAGCTATCAACAAGGGCCCCACCGATACCAGCAGCAGCGGTAAGGTAATCTTGAAGAAGCGCTTCCACGGGCTTGCGCCGTCCACCTCGGCGGCTTCATAAATATCTCCAGGGATGGATTGTAATGCCCCGCTGGTTACCAGCATGAAGTAAGGATAGCCTAACCACAGGTTCACCACCAGGATGGCGATGCGTGCCAGTGTGGCATCAAGGAACCAGTCCGGGCCTTCGGCGACGTTAAAAACATCTGTGATGATGCGATTGATGATGCCCAACTGTGGGTTGAACATGCCGCGCCAAATCAAAATGGTAATCAGCGAAGGAATGGTGTAGGGAATCAAAAGTAACGTGCGCAAGATCTTTTTACCCTTGAAGGAGGGATCGCCATAAAGGATTGAGATCGCCAAACCCAGAGAAAAGGTCAGGAACACACTTAAGAAGGCGAAAACAAAGTTCCAGATGATGATGGTAACCAAGGGTCCGCGCAAGCCTGGGCTGGTTACGAACTTATTGAAGTTCTCCAAACCAATGTTGGCAATATAGCCCGGAATCAGCTCTTTCCCTCCAGGGCCAGAGTATGTTCCATTGACATCCCGATAGACAGTGCCATTTTCTGCATCTGTAAAGGTGTTCGTTGCCGCGTCATAATTAAATTGAGGCAACAGTTCCGCAGCCGTATTGGGTGAACTAATCTGGATGGTACGTTCCTCAGGACCGAATTTGATTGTTGGCAGGGCCTTGTCAACCGCAGCCAGCAATTTATTCATCTTGGTGTAGCCCTCAATAGTTTTTGGGCTCCCATCGGCATCCAACTCTCCGATGCCATTTTGCCCAGTTACCAGGTCAATCGCTTGCCCACCCTTATCGCCTTCCGTCTGGGTCATCAGGTAGGTTGTGCCTGCCTGATCCTTGAGGAAGAGCAAGTAATGGCTCTTATCGCTGGATTGATACGCAATCCAGGTATAAGTTTTGCCTTCCGTGGGCAGGTATTTCTGTTCCTGGATCTTTTCGATCGCCTGAGTCTTGGTGATGAAATGTTTATCACCATAATTCGTGAAAGCGTTATAAACGGTGTAGAAAATTGGGAAAATTGAAAAGAGGATTAGGGCTGAGATGCCAATAGCCATCCAGCGCAGAGGTTTGGCTTTCGGACTCAAGAAAACAAAGGTCAGGAACAGGATAATGATGATAAAGACAATTGAGAGCGGATAGTATCCTAGTTGCAGCAGCCTATAAGTGAACCAACCCAATCCCAGATCCACCAGAATTACGATGATGAGGGTTATGAGTGAGGATAAGCCGCCCAGGGTTTTTTGAACAAATTTTGCTTCCGGCTGGAGTTTTGTTTCAGTCATCCCTGCTTCTCCTTTCTCAGGCGACCCAGGTAAAACCGAGATCCCGGATTCACCACTTATTGAATTATTAATTAGGAGGAGGAGACCAGAATATTCTGGTCTCCTCATTTAATTAGTTAAGTCTTAGGGCAGTTTGATGTCCAACAATTTGGATTCGGGGTCAAAGGTGAAGGTAACTTCGCCATCTGCAGGAACTGTGAATTTGTAGTTGTCGCCATCAGCCTTGCCATCAACACCATAGTTTACAGCCCAACCGCCGTCCAGAGCAACCTTGACTTCATAGTCACCCGCGGGGATTGTGAAGGTGCCAACGAATTTACCGTCTTGTTCGGTCAAAGCACTGGCGGGGCACTCAGGTTTCCAATCTTCGCAAGCACCTGCAGTGCCAGCAGCCTGCCAAGAACCAGGAACATTTACCATACCTTTGGTATCGGCAGCAATAGCCTCGGCAATAGCAGCCGCAGCGAAGGTATAGGCGTCTTCGGGGGTCTTTTCGCCCTTGAAGACGAAGGTCAGGGCATCGCCCCAAGCAGTCCATACCTTGCCCATCTCAGGGATAGCGGGCATGGGTTGTGCATCTTTACCGGCCTCAGCGATCTTGATCAGGTCTGGATCGTCAAGTTTGGCAAGGGCAGGCAGGTAAGCAGGAACGCGTGGGTCGGCTTTTTCGAGGGCGAGCATGGTCTCTTCTGTGGCGATGAACTCAGTCAGGAAGGTTTGTGCAAGCAGTACATTCTTGGAGAAGGAGTTGACCAGGAAGCCCTGGACGCCCATGAACGGTACACCACCATCGGGGAATGCCGCGATAGCGTATGGAGCATTGGCAGTGCGCAGGTTATTGAGTTCCCATGGGCCGTTCATCAGGAAGGCAACTTCGCCATTGAGGAACATAGATTTGGCGGTGGTGTTGTCGAGGTTGTCGGACAAAACGCCGTCATCAACCCATTGCTTGGCCATGGTCGCAAACTTGATCATGCCTTCTTTGCCGATACCAAGATCCGTAGGATCATAGTCGCCAGCAGCGTTGCGGCCGAAGACGTAGCCACCCTGAGAGGTCATCCAGGGATAGGCATCGTAGGAGGTTCCAGCGAGAACCATACCGTACTTCACCTTGCCATCAGCAATCAATTGCTTGGAGATGTCGTAGACTTCCTGCCAGGTGGTAGGAACGGTCTCAACAAGTTCTTTATTGTAGAAGAAGCCGAGGTTTTCGGTGGCGTAGGGCATACCGTAGAGCTTGCCATCATAGGTAAAGGCTTTCAGGGCAGAGGGGGAGAAATCAGCCTCTTTTTCGCCGAGATCCAATGGGGCTACAAGACCGGAGGCAACCAACTGGGCAGCCTGGTCGTGAGGCACGATAATGATATCGGGGCCTTCGCCAGCGGGGGCAGCGGTGATGAAGGAATCGCGGATGGTCGAAACATTCTCAACCACGAGATCCATATTGTAGGTCTCCTTGAACTTGGCAGCCAGCTCATTCAGCACGGGGGCGCGCTGTTCGTCAGCCCAAATGCGCAAGGAAGCTGTAGGTTCAGGAGCTTCGGTGGGCTCAACGGGAGCTGCGGTGGGTTCCGGAGCTTTGGTGGGTTCGACAACTGGGGCCTTGGTAGGCTCAACAACAGGTGCCTGAGTTGGGGCAGCAGTCGGGGCAGCACAAGCGGCCAGGACCATGCTTGCGATTACAACAATCGCGAACAACAGATAGCTTTTCTTCATTCTTACTCCTCTTTTGATATAAGTACCGGAATTTCCGGTTTCTCTAATTTTCCTCACCTTGAGCCTTAAGTACCAAAACCGGTTGGAATATATCTTTCGGTTCTCGAAGTGCCTGGGGCTTCAAAGTGTTTTGGATGATTTGAAGAATTTTATTGTATTGCTTGATTTCTTCCGGATTAAATCTCCCCATCAATTCGTCAACCAACTGTTCGTAATTTTCATAGGCCTTATAGAGAAGCGTCTTCCCACTTTCGGTCAACTTGACAAGGCTATTGCGTCCGTCACTGGGGTCGCCCATGCGCTCAATCAGGCCATCAGCTTGCAAGCCTTGCAGAATGCGCGTGATGTTGCCCTTGGTGCAGAGCATGAGGGCAGTTAATTCCATCTGGTTGATGCCGGGGTGATTGTGGACGTGCAAAAGGACGTAAAATCGCGGAAGGCTGAGGTTGTACTCAAGCAACATTGATTTTTCTTGCGCGTCAATGTGCAGAAATGCGGATTTGATCGATTCAAACAAGGCTAATTTCTCTTGATTCATACGCATTAAACTAAATTGTTTAAGTATCAACTATTTTAACGTTATGTAAACAGCCTGTCAAGACACAACGCTCTAATAACCTTGGACAATAAAATTATACCGCCATATAGATGCCTAACATGATCAATTTGGTATTGCGCTGGTATTGTTTTTGTTAACATTCATCGGAAGCTTGATCTTTATTCTTGCCTTTTCATAGCGGGTACAGTCTGCCTTGAGTTCCCTCCCATTTCTTATGCTTTCTTCAGAAAAGATGTAAATTGTTTCTCTCTCTTGTCGTAGCGGTGCGGGCCGGGCCAAAGGTTTGACCCTCCTGTCCTTGCGAGTGATTTTGCAAAGCAACTTGGTTTTGATAACATCTAAATTTAGATTCCTTCGTCGCCAGTCTCCTCGCAACGATTGGCATTGCATTTTTTGGCGAACTTCGCTTCGCTTAAACCTCCCCTACCTCCGCCCTACACCAAACCCCCAATTCATCCCCCAGGCCGTTTTCCAAGCAAATATGAGATAAAATAGGAAAGAATTCCAAACTGAGCGCCCGGATACAGCCTTAAGGCTGTATGTATATTAAAGGAAGGCGCAAGCCGCGGCAGCACATACCAAGAGCCTACGTGAACTGATTGCGAGAAGAATGCAAACCAAAAAGAAACCCAACCTAAGACTGATCATCGGCGGCATCATCATCCTGGCCGCTTTGCTTTATCTGATCATTTCATCGACCATGGCCAATGCAAACTACTTCATGACTGTTAGCGAGCTCCTCTCTCAAAAGCAGGAGCTGGCAGGTAAAAACATTCGCATGTCAGGCGCCATTATCGGTTCTACTATTGTTTACGACCCCCAAAAAATGGACCTCAGTTTCCAGGTGGCTGAAATCCCCGGAGATTACAAGGAAATTGACCGCCGCGGCGGCCTCGCCAAAGTGCTTTATGAAGCTGTCAACGACCCTACCCTGCCCCGCCTCACCATCCACTACCTGGGCCCCAAACCGGACCTGATGAAAGATGAA
>WOZB01000131.1:0-3091 GCA_011620445.1 Anaerolineaceae bacterium
GTTTCCCTATACCTGTTTTCAAGACAGGCGCCTTGAGCCGCTCGGCCATCCCTCCGTAGAAGCGAAATTTTATCACAAACGGGGGTCTCCAACAAGTTCAAATTGCTGGCTGTGTTGTTAGTCAGCGAATATATCATCCCCATAAGTAACCGGCGAATATGTCATCCCGATTATTTTGTTTGTCATCCCGAGCTTATTTGCGGGGGATCCATGTTTCGCTATTTTCGAAAATGTTCAAGAAAATTTCATCTTGAACTTGTATCTGAATCATCTGGAGAAATACACACTGACCAACAAGGATCCCGCGGATCCTCCTCGGGATGACAAAGAAAAGTACTTGATAATCATTCCCCCTGCTGCCCTTAGTTCTTGCCTTCCTTACCACCTTCGGTCGGTTTGGGTACTGGCCCCTGAACCACCCGGTCGCGGCTGTTAAAGCGCACACGGATATTACCAAACTGCAAAATCGCGCGGTGGTGCAGGCGGACTGGCTTATCGTCCACAGCTTTAAAATCCACCCAAGTGCCAGCAGTTGAGTTTAGATCGCGGATGGTCGCGGTGCCATCCGGTTCAATCAAGAGTTCAGCGTGCACCTCGTCCAATGAGGGGTCTTCATAGCAAATTTCACAGCGGGTCTTATCGCGCCCGATCATAGTTTTGGCGTTTAAGACCAAGGCCGGCCTCTCGGCCGCCGGCTGATTTTCATTATCCAGACGGTTAAAGCTGGCCAGAATGGATTGAACCTCATAGGTCTCCACCCGTTTTTCCTTATCTGGTAGAAGACTAATCAACTTCCGGCTTGCGGGAGCCTCCTCTTTGGCGGGTTCGGTCTCGGGGTCAGGGGTGGCCTCAACTGCCACAACCTTCTTTTTGCGCGTCAAAATGAAACCAGCGCCAAGAATCAATACAAGCAAACCGGCAGCGCCATAAACGAGTGGACTTTGCGCAGGGGTGGCCGCAATCCCTTCCTTATTTTCAGGATCCGGCATGGCAAACTTGACACTCAGGATTGGGGTTGTTGCCTTTAACCCGAGCTCGTCCTCCAGTTCGACCCTGAACGTGAGCTCATCCCTGGTCATCAGGTTTTGCAGATCAACCTCAAAGCCCCCAAATGGCGGATCCTCGTTCTTTTGCACCACGGAGCCATCCATGTAGAGCGTCGCCAACTTCAAATTGCGCGGGTGGCCATCAGGGAATTCAATCGAAATATTGAGCGGCAAACTGGACGGTTCGTAGCTTTTACCATCCGGGTTGAGGGCGAAATGCAGGGTTTCCGGTGGGGCAATAAAATCAATTTTGGGGGCAACCAGCTGCAAACTGCTCTGAACTACATTGGAAACCAGGTCCTCCTCCCCCGGGCGGGAAACGCTGACCGAGATATTGGGTTTGCCAGTCTCCCTCAGGAATGACAGATACTTGAATTTGTAGGTGTATCCGGCCCCTTTCAGCATGTCCAGAGGGTTGGGCAGCGTTGTCATTTCATACTTGAAAAGCGTCACCTCTCCGCCAGTTTTTTGTACTTCCTCCAACGTGGCCTTGCCGGTTATAGTTTGCAGCATATTGAAGGGGTCATTCGTCCAAAAGTAAACCCGGATGCTGCCCTCTTGCGCCCGCTTCAGCAAGGCTTGGAAATTGGCCAGGTAGATGTAGGCTGGGATTGGCGACGCGTATATTAAAAACTTTTCCCTACCCGAATTATCTTTCTCAAGCGCGCTTAGCGCTGCCTCAAAACTGGCCTGCGAAGATTCGAGCGCTCGCACAGTCTTGATATATTCACTCAACCTGTCGCTGAAGCCCACCCCATCCGTCATGCCGGTTTTCTTGACGTCTGGGTTGCTGTAAAACTCGAAAAGGTCCGACCCGTTGGTTTCAGGGCGGTTGATGAGGCGTTTTAGCGCCTGGCTGGTGTAGTCCAAAGCGCTCACCCACTTATTGTTGTGGCTCAGCCAATAGGCAGTCGGGTTAATAGCTAAGATCAGGTGAATTCCGGTGTATTCCGCCTGCAGGTCTGAAGCCTGGATTTTTATCTTGTCTTCCGCTATTTTGACCTGCTCAACCGTGAGCGTTGAAGCTGGTTTGCAAGTGGGGCAGCGCAGCTGAAAAGTGCCGCGCACCACCGGAAAATCCCTGAAGTCCACCTCCTTCAGCTGTATTTGCGGTTTTTCCGAGGTTAACGTGGGGCTGGGTGTTTCGGTCGTGCTCTGATCTGTTTGGGTGACTTGCGCTGGCATGCTTTGCGTTGGTTTGAGGGTCGAACTGCTTTGGGTTGGCACCGGGGGTGCTGCTGTTTGGGCAAAAACCTGCAAAGGGCTTGCCAGCAAACTCAAAACGCAAACCACGGCCAGCAGGCAGCGTTGGAACCTGCAGTTGAGCTTGCGCGGGATAAGATTGGGTGCAGACATGGGGCAATTATAAACAGAATGCCCAATCCATGCCTGACGAGACATGCCATGACGAGACAAGCCAGGATAATTCAATGAGGCGCATTAGCGCCATTGCCGCCTTTAGTATTGAAGGGCTTGGTACTCGGCTTTTTCCTGGAAGGCCTTGACCGCATAAGAACAAACCGGCTGCAGTTTTACCCCAGCTTTCTTGGCTGCTTCCACCACCGCCTCTAACAAACCCTGGGCAATGCCTTGCCCGCGGTTGTTCGGGTTGACATAAGTGTGGTCAATGCTCCAGTAATTTGGATGGGTTGTTACCGTGCATTCTCCCACTTCTTTACCAGCTTCATCGATGGCTACTGAACGATCTTCTGATTTTAAAAATTTATAGGTAATCATGCTCGCCTCTTTATTTTCTATAATTGTGGCTTGAGAAGCAAATTTATGCCAGAACCTGTAAAGGCTTACGCGCATTCTCTTCAGCCAGGAAACGACTTCTCCCACCATGGTTTACCTCAGAAGGATGATTTCCCAGATTGGCAGCGTGACCAGTGAGAACAACGTGGAAGTAACCACTACCTTGGTGGCGAAGGCAGTGTCGCTTTGGTATTTGGCTGCCAAAACGGCAGTCGTCACCGCGGCCGGCATTGCCGCAAATATTACTGAAATGCCTCTCAAGATGCCGTCAATCCCGAAGAGCGTACAGC
>WOZB01000131.1:3191-5444 GCA_011620445.1 Anaerolineaceae bacterium
ATCGGTATAATCATGTCATGACAACAACTCAGAAAGCACTTTTTATTGGGCATGGAAGCCCGATGACTATCATCGAAGATAGCCCCTGGACCGCGTATTGGCAGCAGCTCGGCAAAACCCTGCCGCCCCCCAAAGCCATCCTGATGGTTTCAGCGCATTGGTATACCGATGCCAGCTACATCCAGGGCGACATTAACCCTGAGATGATCTACGATATGTACGGTTTTCCGCCGGAAATGTACGAAAAGGTTTACGCCGCCAAAACTTCGCCTGAATTGATCGAGCGGGTGCAGCAGCTGCTGAAGGGTACCACCGGGGTGAAAGCCGTTTCCCGCGGGTACGATCACGGCTGTTACTCGCCGCTCATGCGCATGTACCCAAAAGCCGACATCCCACTGGTGCAGCTTTCCATCGATGCCCGTAAGGGCACAGCACTCTGGTACGCCGTTGGCAAGGCACTCAGACCTCTGCGCGACGAAGGTTATCTGATCATTGGCAGCGGGAACGAGGTGCACAACCTGCGCGCCATGGTTTTCGATGAAAAGGCTATTTTCCCGCCCTGCCAGGTTTTCGATGATGCCCTCGTCAAAGCCGTTACCACTGGCGATATCGCCACGCTGCTAGACTGGAAGAAGCTGGAAGGGGCGGCTCTCTCAGCAGCCTACCCGGACCATTTGGCGCCCTTATTCTATGTGCTCGGCGCGATGGATGCAGGTGAGCCGGTGCAGGTCTTCAACCGCGACTTACTCTTCGGCTCGATGAGCATGACCAGCTACCTCATCGGATAATTCCTTGCTGACTTCCCACCACAAACCACAGATCACATTCTGTGGTTTGTTTATTAATCTAAGTGTCCTGAATTCTTCAATTAGAATAGAATTAACATGAAGTATGACTTACGCAACCTATGGAACGAGATTTCATGGCAAACAATCATCCCTCAAATGCTAAATTCGCCAAAAACGATGAGTTTTAAACATAGTACCCTGATAATCAAAAAGAAATCTCAGCCTATTTGGAATTAGACCCTAATGTATTTAGGGGAAAGACCATCTTCTTACCATGCGATAATCCTGAATGGAGCAACTTTACCAAGTATTTTGTCCAAAAATTCGATCGATTTGGATTGGAAAAACTTATAAGTACCAGTTTTACCGTTGTGAGCAAAACTCACAAGGCTACTTGTCAGCCAACCCTCAGTGAAAAAAACAATCCTCAATTCGATGAAAACACAACGACCGCTTATGGCAAGATTTTTCCCATCAAACAGCTGACATAAAAGATACGGTGGTCGGAGTCAGTTTTAGTGCTTTCGGTGCCCGTAAGTCATGCTGGAACAGCTGATTTATGTCAGGTCCTTTACAGAGCACAATTTGTACGCAAAGCATTATTGAAAATAAGCTCAAATTCATAGCTTACTCTCGCCGTTTGAGCGAACGAATTACCGATATATAATTGGAGTGGAAAGTGTTTGGCTTGTTAAATTGGATGAAGAGGTGAGATATGGTTCTTTCTAAGGGAGAAAAGTTACTCATTATCAGACGCCGGTTGTTTGAGAAGGACATGCGACGCCATTTTGTTGGAGAAATTGAAGAAGTATCGGCAGAATTAATAAGGATAAAGGGCTATGGGTTTGTGTTTGATGAGACCGCCAATGATTTTAAGCGTCGGTCAAAGCTGCAAATAAACATCTTTTCATTAGTCGACGCAGGGAATTCGATTATAGTGCTTCCTGAGGAAGTCGATATTGAAACGATTGGGTATAGCGTGAATGAAAAGGGTCAGCGCATCATCACCGATGGAAAGTCGTATAACCTGCAAGTGAGTGAGTTTGGGGTGAATGTATGATAACAGGCATGTCAGAGGAGATGTAATTGCCCCTGCTTGACCTAACAGCTACTATTAGAATCACTCCGACAGAATAATATTTTTCCCAAGCTGAATTATTGAATTTGGGGTTCGCAAAATATCAGAGCCCTCTAATTTTTGAAAGCGCTCAATTAGATTCCCTTACTAAGTATTATCCGTTTATATCGTTATAGGACACCTTACAATAATCCTTGTAGGTGGTCGCAGGGACTTCAGGCTACATTTTTTGAATTTCCCCCGTTTGGGGCGCTTGTGCCCGCCATAGAATGGACTGGTAGTCTCCTGACCGAGCACATACCTTTTAAATCTGTCCGCTGTGTAACGAGCACAGGGTGGAGGTCTCAGAATTACTGAATCCTCAGTCATCATCCAAATGTATAAGGG